>CAZEWB010000022.1:6113-14203 GCA_964515655.1 uncultured Bacteroidales bacterium | reverse complement strand
TGTGTTGGGTGTGTTTGGTGTGGGTTGTGAATAACCTTTTGCTGATGTCAACTCACAATCTATCTGCAAGAGATGTGATCGTTAACGATTCCATTCTCCTTGTCATCGGCGATGCAGGATTGAGCCAGTACCTGATAAACGGATGGAACCTTGACCTCTTAAGTAGTATCCCAGTAAATCAATGACTATGCACAAACTTATAATCATAATATTTCTGCTTGCGGGTTTTGCCGAAGCAAAAGCTGACTCAATTCCGTCTTTCAGGCTTTCGCTGTATCCACAGTATTTTGTTGTGAATACTTTTAAGGCCGGCTTCGATTTCCGCGTTGCCGAAGATGAATGGCTTGTGCTAACAGCCAGATTAACCCTGCGTGAAAAAGACAAACCATCAGGCTACATGGGTTTTGGTTCCGAGAATTTTCTCAGGGCATGGGGAGCAGGAATGGAAATAGCTTACAGAAAATATCTGAATAAACCCGAAGATTACGCCCGCTATTTTTTCAGTTTCAATCTCGGATATAATTATTTCGAACCCGTCTATTACCGGTATATGTGGGTGGACTACGAAGAAAATGGTCTGAACTACTCCACTTTCATGTTATCCGAAGACAAGAGGATGATACACCAGCCAAAAGGCGAAATGATAATGGGAACTATGTTCAAGGTCTTTAACGGCTGGTTCTTCGAAATGAATGCAGGCGGCGGGATCAAATACAGTTTTTTCGACAAATACAGGGGCGACCCTGAAAACCTTTACAAGTACTACTGGTCGTACGGCTATTCAGGCACCTACTTTTTAATGAGTATAAGGATAGGGAAAGAGTTTTAAGACACAAAATTTCAAAATCCGAAGCACGAAATCCGAAGCACGAAATCCGAAGCACGAAACGTAAAGCTATAAGTGTCGGAAGACGGAAGTCAGAAGTCGGGAGTGGAGTTGGGCATGGGCGGTGGGCATTGCCTACTGCCAATTGCCGACTGGAGACTGTCAATTGCAGACTGCCGGAAGCCAACTCCGGTCTTCCGTCTTCGGTCTTCCGTCACCTCAGGCGTAAGCAACCTTTCGGATTTTGTACTTGTTATTTTGGGTTTGTTTGGAAATTGATGCTTTGATTTTTAAATTTATTAAAAAATTATTGCCTGCTTGTTAAATTATTGTTAAATCGTATATTTGCATAGTAATATTTAATCCTCAAAAGATGAATTATTCAAAACTATTTAGTGTTGTGCTGGCAGCAGCACTCGTTTTTTGTAATACAGGTATTTCAGCACAATGGTGTGCTTCGTCGGGGGGAACACTTCCCGATGGCATTACCAATGTTACTTTTAACACTATTAATAATAATTCGGCATCAAATATTGCTTATACCAATTATGCAATTTCAACTACTGTTATTCAGGGTTCGGCATATAGTTTAACGGTAAAGATTAATACAGACGGAACGTATACAAATCATAACTGGGCATGGATAGACTGGAATATTGATGGAGACTTTTTAGATGCCGGTGAAGCTTATGATCTGGGAACAGCATATAATGTTACAAATGGTAACAGCAGTGGTTGTCCTTATTCTGTTTCAGTTCCTGCCGGAGCAACACCCGGAACTTCCAAATTAAGGGTCTCATCCAAATATAACTCTGATCCTACAAGTTGTGCAACAGGATTTGACGGAGAGGTCGAAGATTATATTGTTGTTATTCAGGCAGCCTGCGGTCCACCAACAAGTATTACAACCAGTGTCACTCCTGCTTCAAGCTGCAGCAACCCTCAATCAGTTACTTTTGATGTTACCGGATATAGTGGCGGAAATGTGAATGGCGGTACATGGGAATACCAGTGGCAGAACGGCGGTACTATATTACAGGCATGGAGCGGGACATCTTCCTATACCGCATCATTATCTTCAAGCGTTACATATACAGTTTACATGCGCAGCACGGCCTGCACGGGAAGTGTCAGCGCTGGTTTTAATGCTGTATATACATTTTATACGACTCCAGCACAACCCGGAGCAATCACAGGTTCTGCTACTGTATGCGCCGGCACTATAGGCTCCGTCTATTCTATTACAGCAGTTCCCGGTGCAACTACATACAACTGGACTGTCCCTGCGGGCGCTTCTATTACAGCCGGATCGGGCACAACTTCGATAACTGTCACTTTCGGAAGTAACTCAGGCAATATTACCGTAAACGCTGCCAATATGTGCGGAACAAGCGCCGACAGAACGCTTGCTGTTACAGTAAATGCTGCTCCGACAGTACCTACCGCAACGGGCAATTACCGTTGTGATCCGGGAACATTGGTACTTACGGCTTTTGGTGCCGGCGGAGGTGAAGATTACAGGTGGTACAGTGCATCTACAGGGGGTACACTTCTTTATTCAGGGAATCCATATACAACGCCATTCTTATCGTCCACTACTACATATTACGTTGTAAAATACCAGACAGCAAGCCCATTCTGTGAAAGTTCTCCCAGGGTCGCTGTTACGGCAGGCATTTATACAGCTTCAGGACTCGATACTTATACTGTTACAAGAAATACCGGAATTACTTATACTAATATATCAGGAACCGGAACAGCAGTAACTTCATGGCGTAACGGATCCAGTTACGATAACCTGAGCAATACACTGAATATCGGATTCAATTTCTTATACGATGGCGGAAATAACACCCAGTTCAGAGTCTCATCAAATGGCTTTATTACTTTTAACACTTCCACACCTGCAACCGGTGATTACCTTCCCGCGTGCGGCAATGTGAATGCTTATTCATACGATAATTCAGATTTCAGTTTAACCGGAAGTACTGCGGGACGCGATGGCACATTGCAAGCTATTGCCCCATTCTATAACAGCATAGGGCCCGACGGATATTCGCTGAATACAAGCGTTCATTATCAGGTCACAGGTTCTGCACCAAGCAGGATACTTACTGTTCAGTGGCGGGGAATGTCAGAAGGAGTTAATTCTTCATGCAGCCCATGCGACTATAGCGACAGGAACTTTCAGGTAAAACTTTACGAAACGACGAATAATATTGAGTTTGTATACAGCACAATGTACGAAGGCACAGACATTACAGATGATTCATATACCTGCGGTATCAACTCAGCATCAATGACAGGATCGCCCGCTGTAACTATGCTCTTTAATCAGTCGGCCAATAACAGCGCTATTTTCAACAATACACCGCAGAATAGTTTAAATGCTGCTCCTACTACTAATTCCAGGATATTATTAACACGCACAGCCCCGGCACCTCCAACAGCAGTTCCTTGTTGCGTATCCTATAATTATCCTGTGAACATCTCAACAAATCAATGTCTCAACAGCATATTATCCTGGTCTGCCAGCGATGGAGTACCAACAGGATATGATGTCTATTTCGGGACAGCAGCATCGCCACCACTTGTTTCCTCCAATCAGGGCAGTACATATTATAATCCGGGTGCACTTGCAACCAATACGACATATTACTGGAAGATAATCCCGCGGAATGGATTTGGTCCGGCAGCATCTGCATCAACATGGTCGTTTACAACCGGTAGCGGAGATATAGCGCCTGCCAGTATAAGTTCTTCTGCAGGAACGAATTTCTGTGTTGGTACAACTTCAACGATTAGCATAGTGGGTGGAAATCTCTCCGAAGGAAGTGTTTTTAACTGGACTTCACCTTTCTTTTTTGATCTGGGATGTAAAATAAATCCTCCTTATCCATTGTTAGGAAATTGTGCAGTTACATCTTTTAACTATACATTTAACACAGCAGGAACGTACGAATGGGAAGCTTTTACGAAGGGCTGTAACGGTACTACTTCCTGTGTCGGAATAACTATTACAGTAAACCCTGTTCCATCACAGCCTAGTGCTATAACCGGGGCAACAACAGTATGCCAGGGGCAGAACAATGTGCCATATTCTGTTACGAATGTTGCCGGAGTTACATACACATGGACATATTCAGGCGTCGGATTTTCAATAGCATCTGGAGCAGGTACTAATTCAATTACAGCCAATTTTGCAGCAGGAGCAACTTCAGGAACTTTAACCTGTACCCCGTCTAATGGTTGTGGTACCGGAACTGCACGGACGCTGGCAATAACAGTCACAACCCTTCCGGCACAACCCAGCGTTGTTACCGGAACAAGTCCTGTTTGTCAGGGAGCTAACGGTGTGGCCTATTCTGTGACAAATGTTGCAGGAGTGAACTATGCATGGACATATTCCGGTACGGGATTTTCAATAGCATCTGGTGCGGGCACTAATTCCATTACAGCAAATTTCTCAGGAACTGCAACTTCAGGAACATTAACAGTTACACCGTCGAATGGCTGCGGAACAGGAACTGCTCAAACATATGGAGTAACAATTAACACTGTACCTGCACAGCCTAGCGTAATTACGGGAACAAGCCCTGTTTGTCAGGGGGTGAACGGGGTCGCATACTCAGTAACAAACGTCGCCGGGGTAACATACACATGGACATATTCCGGTGCGGGATTTTCCATAGCATCCGGGGCAGGGACAAATTCTATTACAGCCAATTTCTCCGGTACTGCGACTTCAGGGACATTAACAGTAACACCATCGAATGGATGCGGGAACGGAACAGCCCAGACTTATGCAATAACGATCAACGCTGTTCCTGCTCAACCCAGTGCAATTACAGGGACATCCCCTGTCTGTCAGGGAGTGAATGGTGTAGCATATTCTGTAACAAATGTTGCCGGGGTCACATACACGTGGTCATATTCTGGAACGGGATTCACTGTTGCATCCGGAGCAGGGACAAACGCTATAACAGCCAATTTCTCCGGCTCTGCTACTTCGGGTACATTAACTGTAACACCATCGAATGGATGCGGAAACGGAACTGCGCAAGCATATGCTGTTACAGTCAGTACTGTTCCTTCACAACCAAGCGCTATTACAGGAACATCACCTGTATGCCAGGGACAGAACGGGGTAGCATATTCAGTTACAAATGTTGCCGGGGTGACATATACATGGACGTATTCGGGAACGGGATTCACAGTAGCATCAGGTGCAGGAACAAATTCAATCACAGCTGATTTTTCAGGTACTGCTACTGCCGGAACATTAACAGTAACCCCGTCCAACACATGCGGAACAGGAACTGCCCAGACCTACCCCATAACAATTGGCACAGTCCCTGCACAACCCAGTGCAGTTTCAGGGACATCACCAGTTTGCCAGGGGGTGAATAATATAGCATATTCTGTCACAAATGTTGCCGGAGTTACATATACCTGGACATATTCAGGTTCGGGATTCACCATTGCATTAGGAGCAGGAACAAATTCCATTACAGCCAATTTTTCTGGTACGGCAACCTCAGGGACATTGACCTGTACCCCGTCAAACAGCTGCGGAAGCGGAACTGCCCAGACATACGCTGTAACAGTTAACAACGTACCTGCCCAGCCCAGCGCGATCACAGGCACCTCCCCTGTATGTCAGGGAGTAAATGGCATTGCATATTCTGTGACAAATGTAGGCGGTGTCACTTATACATGGATATATTCAGGCACAGGATTCACTGTTGCATCCGGGGCAGGCAGCAATGCAATTACGGTCAATTATTCTGCGACAGCAACATCAGGAACATTAACTGTTACACCTTCGAATGCTTGCGGAAACGGAACTGCACAAACATATTCAGTGACAGTCAATACTGTTCCGGCGCAACCGTCAATAATTACAGGTATTTCGGCAGTTTGCCAGGGACAGAACGGTGTTGCATATTCTGTAACAGATGTTCCGGGAACAACATATACATGGACATATTCGGGAATTGGATTTTCTGTAGCTTCAGGTACAGGCACCAATTCCATTACGGCCAACTATTCCGCAACTGCAACTTCGGGTACGATATCTGTAACTCCGTCGAATACATGCGGAAACGGGACAGCACAAACACTTCCGGTAACTGTCAATACTGTACCTGCACAACCCAGTGCTATCAACGGACTTAACACTGTTTGTCAGAACCAGCCCAATGTTGCATATTCTGTCACTAATGTTCCAGGTGTCACATATACTTGGAACTATTCAGGTACAGGATTTACTATCATTTCCGGCTCAGGCACGAATTCAATAATCGGAGACTTTTCTATTTCAGCCACGTCAGGGACACTTACAGTTACTCCTTCAGATGGCTGCGGGAACGGGACAGCACAATCACTCTCAATCACTGTTAACACTGTCCCACTCCAACCCAGCGCTATAAGCGGGCTTGCCGCATTATGTCAGAACCAGACCGGGATACCATATTCAGTTATGAATGTCGGAGGGATAACTTATACATGGACATACAGCGGTACCGGCTTCTCTGTTGCATCAGGGAACGGAACGAATGCAATAACCGCAAATTTTTCCGCAGGCGCAACGTCAGGTACTTTAACCGTAACACCATCCAATTCATGCGGCACCGGAACTCCCCAGACATTAAATATTACTATAAGTACATTATCAACAAATCCCACCGGGGTAACTGCCAGCGTTAATCCTGTATGTCAGGGAACTGCAACAGATCTTACTGTAAATGGCGGATCACTAGGCATTGGTGCAGTATGGCAATGGTACACCGGCAGCTGCGGAGGCTCACCGGCAGGAACAGGAAGCACATTAAATGTTACTCCCGGTTCAACAACAGAATACTGGGTAAGAGCCGAAGGCGCCTGCAATAATACGCCATGTGTCAGTTTAACAGTAACCGTCAATTCTAATCCTTCAGCGACCGCAAGCAACACAGGCCCATTCTGCGAAGGTGGAAGTATTAATCTTGCAACTCTTCCTAACGGTATGGCATCATACAGCTGGAGCGGTCCGAACGGATGGACTGATAATGTGCAGAATCCTGTCATATCAGGAGCCGCAACTTCTATGAACGGAGTATACACTGTCACGGTTACCACACTGGACGGATGCACTTCCACTTCATCGACAGTTGTGACCGTGAATACAAACCCGACAGTTACCGCTTCGGACACCGGTCCGTACTGCGAAGGAACCACAATACAGTTAAACTCGTCAACAGTTGCTGCATCGTACAACTGGAGTGGTCCGTTAAGTTTTACCAGTTCATTGCAGAACCCTGCTCTGCCTGGAGCAACTATGGGAATGGCGGGTACATATTCAGTTACTATAACAGATTCCAACGGATGTACCGCAAGTGCAAGTACAAATACAGTTGTGATAGCAAATCCGGTTGTTGATGCGGGTACCGACCAGAATACCTTCTTCGGGGGATCTGTAACACTTAACGGAAATGTCAGCGGAGGCAGCGGAAACCTTTCTTATTTCTGGACGCCTTCAGCAATGGTGGTTGATTCAACTTTACTGAATTCTTTAACTGTTTCGCTGACCTCAAATACAACTCTCACGCTGAACGCTACTGACAATATCACAGGCTGTACTTCTTCAGATGATATAGTAGTATTAATTACCGGCAGTCCTTTAAGTTCATCGGCAACTGCAACGTCAATTTGTTTTGGCGACACTGCTCAGTTGAATGCCAATGCATCCGGAGGTTCCGGCACTTATACATATTCATGGAGTTCAGTGCCCCCCGGCTTTACTTCAAACCTCGCAAATCCTACATTTTCTCCAACAGACACCACAACATTTTATGTAACAGTAAGCGATGGTTTCAGCAACGCTACGTCGTCTGTTGTTGTTAATGTTAATCCATTGCCTGCAGCAGTTGCATCAAGCAACAGCCCTGTTTGCGAGAACGATACTCTTGATCTGACTTCCGGAGGCGGGCTGATATATTCATGGAGCGGACCCGATAGCTTTACATCCTCCGTTCAGGATCCTGAGATAACCGGCATTTTAATTTCTGAAGCAGGAACATATTATGTTACGGTTACCGACGGTTCGGGATGTTCAGCGACAGATTCAACTGATGTCATTGTAAACACAGCACCTGTATTAACAGTATCATCCGACAGTCCTGTCTGCGAAGACGGTACTTTAAATCTTTCCGTAACCGGAGGTGTTTCATGGCTCTGGACAGGACCCAACTCATTCACAAACACACCAAACACACCCAACACA
>CAZEWB010000022.1:0-6103 GCA_964515655.1 uncultured Bacteroidales bacterium | reverse complement strand
ATTCACAAGTACAGGCCAGTATCCGGTTATCAGCAATGTAACACAGGCTGATGCAGGCACATATACCGTTATCGCAACTTCATCCGACGGATGTACTGCAACAGGCAATACAACGGTAACGGTCAATAATGCTCCTGTTATCAATGTTACAGGGAACAGTCCTGTTTGCGAGGGAAGCACTCTACAGATGACAGCCACAGGTGGCACCGGCTTCGTATGGAGCGGACCGGGAGGATTCACTTCAGCGATAGCAGATCCGCAGATCACAGGCATTACTTCTGTCATGGCAGGTGTATACTATGTGACCGTAACAGATGTTTCCGGATGTACCGGAGTTTCGAACTATACTGTTTCTGTAAGCACACTTCCTGTTGCTGCTATAAACAGCAACAATAATTTTTGCGAAGGAGTGGCACTTCTCTTCACCGCATCAGGAGGCGTCTCTTACGAATGGAGCGGTCCTAACGGGTTCACTTCAACAAGCCCTTCACCTACGATAACCAATACTACAACCGCAAACGCGGGAACATATACCGTTACAGTTACTAATTCAGCAGGCTGTACTGATACAGCGCAGACTGTTATTGAAATAGATGCTGTACCCACTATTAACGCATACGGCAACAGCCCGGTGTGCGAAGGCAATACAATATCTCTGATATCAATTGGCGGAGACATATACAGCTGGCAGGGTCCGGGAGGATTCACTTCAACCGAATCAAGCCCGTCAATCACAAACGCTCAACAGGCCAACGCGGGAGTATACACAGTAACTGTTTCGAGTACGAACGGATGCGCAGATTCCCAGGATGTGACCATAGTAGTACAGGAATTGCCGGAAGTGAACTGCAACAACAACAGTCCCTCATGCCCTAACGACCCGATTATATTATACTCTTCAGGTGGTATCATTTATACATGGACTGGCCCTGCAGGGTTTTCAAGTACCGACCAGAATCCGATAATTCCTATACCTTCAACAATAAACAGCGGAACATATTTCGTCACAGTCACCGATGCTGTGGGATGCTCAAACACCGGGCAAACAACAGTAGACTATCCCGATCCTATAACAATTACAGGTTTAACAGGAAAGGACCAGGAAGACAATACAGGCTACATCGACATCACAGTAACTGGAGGTTCATTGCCTTATGAATATCTGTGGTCGAATAATGAAACAACCGAAGACCTTACAGGAATATTCTCCGGTGATTATATAATAATCCTTACTGATGCCGGAGGCTGTGTGGTTACCGATACATTTACAATTGATATTCCGCTCATCATTCCTAATGTCATTACACCTAACGGTGATGGTATAAATGATGACTTCGAGATAGTGAACATTGGGGCATACGAAAAAGTAAGTATACAAATTTTCAACAGATGGGGTAACAGGTTATTCGTGTATAGCGGCACCGGTGTTCAATATGCAGATCCGGCAAAACGTTGGAAAGGAGGAAACCTTCCTATGGGAAGTTATCTTTACATTATTGCAATTGACGACCTGGAACCGATATCAGGAGCGGTGCTGGTTAAGTACTGACCAAGACTCAAATTCCAAGTCCCAAGCCTCAAGACCCAAAATCCAAGGAGTGTTGTCCCTTGGGGCTTGGGACTTGGGATTTGGACCTTGGGTCTTATTCAAGTTCTATAGTCAGACATTAAAAAGTCCTATTGCTTAATCCAGGTTTAATTCCAACGCTTCCCTGAAAATAAAATTATTTTTCCTATTGTTTTATTATAAAATTTTTTATCTTTGTTTTCTAGATTTTGGATTCAGGTAAGTAGTTATTTTTCTTTTAAAGTAAAAGAAAATTTACAACTGAGTGAACAAACAATAAAAAAAGGAGGTTTTTATGAAAATAAAAAAAATGTTCTTAATTGCATTAGCAACTTTAACCTGTGAACTGCAAACTGCAAGTTGTTTTTCGCAAGGTGCATGGACGCAAAAATCCGATTTCGGAGGAACGGCAAGGTGTTATGCAGTGGGTTTTTCTATTGGCACAAAAGGGTATGTCGGAACAGGGACACTTGACTTTGGCGGAGGCACAAAAGATTTCTGGGAATGGGATGGTGATCCTGCTTCTCCTTTCTATAATACATGGACACAAAAAGCCGATGTCGGTGGACAGGAAAGACTTTTTGCCGTGGGCTTTTCTATCGGTTCAAAAGGATATATCGGAACAGGAACCGATGGCAATACCAATGTGGGTATGACAGATTTCTGGGAATACGATACTACAAATAATACATGGACACAAAAAGCTCCTTTCCCGGGATCTGCAAGATTTGGCGCTGTAGGTTTTTCAATTGAATCAAAGGGGTATATAGGAACCGGCCGTTGCGACCCCAACTATTATAAAGATTTTTGGGAATATAACCCTGCAACAGACACATGGACTCAAAAAGCCGATTTCGGAGGAACACCAAGAGCCCATGCCACAGGTTTTTATTACATGAACAGAGGTTATATCGGATGCGGATATTTAGTAGATACTATTGGTACGTATGTCCATTATTCAAAAGATTTCTGGCAATATTATGCATTAACAGATACATGGACACAAAAAGCAGATTATGCGGGACAAAAAAGAATTTGTCCATGTAGTTTTTCAATTGGTAAAGTAGGATATATGGGTTCAGGTCAGGATACTACAGGGTCTTGTAATACCACAAAAGATTTTTGGAGCTATGATATGGACTCTGATACATGGACCCAAATACCCGACCTCACCGGGGAAATAAGAGAAGGTGCTGTTGGTTTCTCTATTGGAAATTTAAAAGGATATGTTGCAACAGGACATACTTACCCGGGCTCACCTACATTTGATAAAGATTTATGGGAATATGATCCTTCTACTGTCGGTATCGCTACACTTTCAACAAACAATGTTATAGCTACTGTTTATCCCAACCCTGTTTACGAATCGGTTATATTTACCATTGAAGGATTACAGTCAAAACAACCTGTTGAAATACAACTTTACAATGCAACAGGCAAATTTGCCGGGAACTTTACTTTTTCCGGTTCAAGGTATGAAATGAGCCGCAAAGATATACCGGCCGGTATATATCTGTATGAAGTTCTTAACAACCATAAAGTAATTGATAGCGGAAAACTTATTATTGAATAGCGCTCAGGTGATAATGTGCTAAGTATATTTAACATGAACATCTTAACACAAAATTTGTTTTGATTATGAACAATTTGAAAATTGTTTCAATTTGTTTTTTACTGTTTTTATCTGCATGTTTAAATAATACAAAGAAAGAAGAAGAAGGCAAGAATGACCAATCCAAAGATAATCCTTATGCTAAAGCTGTGATAGATATTAAAACCTTCCAGACAGATACCACAGGATGGGGTTATGATATTTATATTCACAAAGATCTGTATATTCACCAGAAGTATATACCTGCAATAAACGGTAATAAGGGATTTAAAAGCGAAACTGATGCCAACAAAGTTGCAGAGTTTGTAGCAGGTAAAATTCGTAATAATATTATACCTCCCACTGTTAAAACAGGTGAATTGGACAGTCTGGGAATTTTATATGAACATTACAATATAAAGTGAAATGATCAATTTATTAAACTAAAATTTTTACAAGTATGCTGCTTTATAAACATGTTAAACAAGAGTTTAAAAATAAACAGATGAAAACAAAAGTTTTAATATCGGGTTCTGTTATCCTTTTGGGTATGGTCATCCCAAACACTGCCTTTTGCCAGATGGGGGTGCAAAATGTCTTGTCGGACATAAGAGAGAAAAGCAGAAACATTGCTCCCGACACTTCCTGCTCAACTTCCTTTTGGTGGGGTAAAGGAAAGATGTTTAATGGTTATGACCCAGGAAAGGAGGTAATATCAAAAAGAGACATGACTACTAAACACTTTAAAAATGATGATGGCTCTTATACTGCAGTCATAAGCGCAGGACCGGTTCACTACCTGAATGAAAAAGGTGAATGGAGCGAAATAGACAGTAGTATGTCTGTTAACAAATCAGGTGGTGCATCTGGTACAAAGGCTTCGACAATACTTACGCCACCGGTTTTTTGGAGTGCAAAAATGTGGCCTACCGGCAATTATAGTTATGGTGAAATTATTGTTGCTACCACAAACAGCGGCTCACAATTAGATAGGGGTGAGGTGGGTTTCAATACCAGTAGTATTCCTGATGGTTCAACTATTAGCAGCTTGTCCTTAGCTATGTGTACGGGGTGGTCATGTTCAAACGATGACGTATCCGTGCAGTATAGGTATATATTGAATCCTGGTGGACTAGACTGGACACAGATGTATAACGCTGCTGGGACTGGCACGCTTTATACGACACAGCCGTGGGGAAGTACAGGTACATGGGTCACTGCGACCTTGGGCGCAACTGCAAACGCCGATTTCGCTACCGCTTTGACTGCTGCTTCGCCAAACACCGATCTGTTTTTTATTGGTTTTTCTTGTGCAACCACAGGTAGCGGTTGTACGGGGAGTGGGGAGTGTAGCTCGGGTGATTGTACCAGGGCAGCCGGTTACGATGGTGGCGCCAATGCCCCACAACTCACAGTTACTTATTCTCCTCCCTGTACCACTCCCACCGATCCAATCGCCTCCGGCACAGCAACAATCTGTAGCGGCGTTGCCACCGACATTTCGGCCACTTCAACCAATGCTACTACTATCTATTGGTATACAGGAAGCTGCGGGGGAACACTAATCGGAACCAGCGCCCCGGGAGCTAATTATTCAGTATCACCCACCATAACGACTACCTATTATGCAAAAGGTTACAATTCTGCCGGTGGTGGCTGCTGGTCTGCCGAATGCGGTAGCGTTACGATAACAGTTAATCCGAATGTTAGTGCAGGTACGGTAAGCGGAACTACTCCGCTCTGCACAGGCGGTACAGCGACATATACCACTACGGGTTCAGGCGGAAGCTGGAGCAGCACAAATCCGGCGATCGCTACAATAGTTGCAGGCACAGGAGTAGTAACAGCGATAAGTGCAGGAACTTCAGACATAACTTATACGGTAAGCAGCGGTTGCGGCAGCCCGGTATCTGCGTTCCAAACATTAACGGTTAGTCCGAATGTCAGCGCAGGAACGATAAGCGGAACAACTCCGCTCTGCATAGGCGGTACAGCGACATATACCACTACGGGTTCAGGCGGAAGCTGGAGCAGCGCCAATCCGGCGGTCGCTGCAGTAGTTGCAGGAACGGGGGTAGTAACGGCGGTAAGTGCAGGAACTTCAGACATTACATATACAGTAAACAGCGGTTGCGGCAGCCCTGTTTCTTCTTTCCAAACAATAACGGTAAATACCTTGCCTTCGCCAACAGCGTTATACAATGGCCCGGTGTGTGAAGGCAGCACATTATCATTAACAGGCTTGCCTAATAGTATGATAAACTATTCATGGTCTGGTCCGGATGGCTTTACCTCCACATCACAAAGTCCGACAGTATCAGCAATCACAACAACAGCTATGGCTGGAACTTATACTCTGACAGTTACAGGCACAGGTGGCTGCACGGCAACTGCATCTGTTAATGTAGCAGTAAACACTAACCCGGTTGTTGACGCCGGCACCGACCAGTCGATACCATACGGAACCGCAACCGCGTTGACAGGAAACGCATCCGGAGGATCAGGATCGTACAACTATTCCTGGCAGCCATCCGATTCGCTTATAATTTCAACAATTATTAACCCGACAACTGTCATTCTGGAAACAAGTACAGTATTTACATTTACAACTACCGATGCAATCACAGGGTGCCAGGCTTCCGATAATGTAACTGTTACAATTACAGGAGGACCACTTTCTGTTGTTATTTCTGCCTCGCCAAGCAGTTATTGTTACGGCGGGAGCAGCCAGTTAATTGCAACAACCAGTGGTGGCAGTGGAACTTATACATATACATGGGCATCAGACCCCGTGGGATTCAACGATAACACCGCCAATCCGACTGTTAATCCTTCTGCAACCACAACATACTATATAACAGTAAGCGATGGATTCAACAGCGTTTATGACTCAGTAGTAATTACTGTACATTCCTTACCCACACCAACCAAACACACCCAACACA
>CAZEWB010000021.1:0-15180 GCA_964515655.1 uncultured Bacteroidales bacterium | reverse complement strand
TAATTCGATGATATGAGAACTATTGAACGTTTTATTTACATTTACACACACACTTTTATAAAGAACCCTTTTTTAAACTATAACCTTAAAACCCACCACCCTGTCATCCTGAGCCGCCTGCCAGGTATAGATTTTGACCCATTAAAGAATAATGCAGGCGTGTCGAAGGATGCTGCTCATTGCACACCACACACGCTTCAAAAAAACTTCAGCATACCATTGCGTGAAAAAAGTACTAACTTTGCAGGGTATGAATATGCTTCAGGTTTACATCTTAAAATGTAGTGATGGCTTGTATTATACAGGTGTTTCAAATGATGTTGAAAGTAGAGTATATGAACATAATAATTCCGAAGACACCAAATCTTTTACTTATAGCAGAAGGCCAGTTACATTAGCATGGGTATCTGAGGCGATGGGCCCAAATCAGGCTATTGAATTTGAAAAGCAGATAAAGGGATGGCGAAGAGAAAAGAAAGAAGCGCTAATAAATGGACAATGGGAGTTACTACATATGCTGGCAAAACGAATCAAAAAATCTGAAAAGAAAAAAAAGTAATACGCACATGCCCCCGCGCACTCTTCGACACTGCCATAAACTATCACCAAAGAAAATTGCTTTAACCGGGCAGGCTCAGAGTGACACCCCCTTTTTTTAGTTCTTTGTCAAAATGAATGGGTAATAAAAATGTAATCGTTTTAATTAACAATGTCAAATGCTCAATTTTCAATGAACAATAAAAAAAACAAATATGGAAAACTTTGTTGCATACAACCCTGTTAAATTATATTTCGGCAGGGATGTGGTAAAAACAAAACTAAAAAAAGAACTGGCCTCATACGGGAGCCGTGTACTGATTATATACGGGCGAAACAGCATTAAGAAAAACGGCATATATAATAATGTATTGTCAATTCTTAAAGATGCAGGTAAAACAGTATTCGAATATTCAGGAATAAAACCTAACCCACTCTGCACCGATGTGCAGGCTGCTGTTAAAATTGCCGTCGAAAATTCCGTTGACCTCATTATTGCAGTGGGAGGCGGCAGTGTTATTGACACGTCAAAGCTGGTTGCATTATGTGCTCCGGGAAATAATGATGTGTGGAAAGTAATGAAGTATGAAGTAAAACCATCAAAGGCTCTTCCTCTTTTTGCCATTCTTACCCTTGCAGCTACAGGCACCGAGATGAATTGCTTTGCCGTTATACAGAATCCTGAAACCGGTGAGAAGATCGGCTTTGGCTCTCCTCTTGTTTACCCCGCCGTTTCTTTTCTCGACCCGTCGTATACCTTTTCAGTACCAAAAGACTATACATCGTATGGAATTGCAGATATAGCGGCACATTGTTTCGAAGCATACTTCGGTGAAGGCGATTCTCCGCTGAGTGATAAATGGATCTTTGCAATACTCCGCGAACTGAATGAAATTGCCGAACCTTTACTGAACGACCTGAAGAACTACGAACTTCGCGAGCGGATGTTATGGGCATCAACCCAGGCTTTGAACGGGTCAACTTTTCACGGGCGCAAATCAGGCGACTGGGGCGTACACGATATAGGGCACACAATTTCTTTCCTTTACGATATACCGCACGGAGCTACTCTGTCGGTAGCATACCCGGCCTGGATGAAATACATGCTGCCAAAGATCAGTAACCGCCTTGAACTCCTTGGAAAAAATGTTTACGAAACTGACACAGCAGAAAAAACTATTACAGCAATAACTAACTTCTTTAAGAAAATAAACTGCCCTGTTTCGTTGAGCGAATTGAAACTACAGAACAACCGTGCCGATATCCTGAGACTGATGATAAAAAATAAAGTTTCGGGAATGTATCACAAACTAAGCGAAGACGACCTGAGGGGTATTTCTGAGTTGATGTAACCAGGCTTATTCCCCGAATCTTCCATCCTTTTTACTTGTCATTAGGAGACCCCAGCCCTTGAACGGGCCACAATGAAATATGACGGAAAGTTTAAACCCCACAACCCACCTGAAAAAAGCAGTCATGCTGAGCAGGCCGACTTGATAGAATTACTATAGTTGTTGTAATATGGCCTTGTCGAAGCACGGCTGCTTTTCCCCTCCCCCTACGCACACTCTTCGACACCGCCATTTAACTTTTAGGATTTTCTAAGGTAATGGAAAGGCGGGCTCAGAGTGACCCACGCTTTTTTATCATATGGTTGTTGGTTAAACGGTTGCAAGGATTTCGTCATTGGCAGCTTAGCGAAGAATCTATTGTTTATTCCTTCATATCCTTCGCTACCCACCCCCTGGTTTGTCCCCTTACAAACCGATTTATACCAACTCCCACTTTAAAAATAGTCCAGTGTGTTAAATTTCAGTATTCAAAAGATAAAAAATAAAGACCCAAGTCTCAAGAACCAAGCCCCAAATTCCAAGGACAGCCCTTGGGACTTGAGGCTTGGAATTTGGAACTTGGAATTTGCATATTCCGGTCTGTCGGGGAACAGACCGGGGGGGCGGGGGTAAAACAAAAAAGCCGCTTTTCAGCGGCTTTTTTCATATCTATAAAGTAATGATTACTTCTTGATCATTTTGCGTACAACTGTACCATTGTTTCCGGTAACTTCCACCATGTAGAGGCCGGCGGGAAGTGTGGTAACATCTATGGTTTGTTTAACCTTGCCGTTAACTGCAATCTGTTTTGACATAACAAGGCTGCTTACAGCATTGTAAATGTTGATAGTGAAGTTATCGTTTACACGGCTGGAAATTTCAACGTTTACAATATCAGTTGCGGGGTTAGGATATATCCCGCAGTTAATGCCTTCACTTACATTTTCCTGAACACCAACAGGATATGCAGGAACTGTAAGGGTAATCCCGTTAAGGTAGTAATGTGTAACGGGTTCTGTATCGGCAGCTCCATGTTCGGAAATTGTGAGAGGAATTGTATAGTTCCAGTTCCCGTTATCAAAAATATGATCGCCAAGATACATCCACATTGCCATTGCGTCTACTTCGGTATTCTTTGTAATATTTTCTCTTGGACCCATTAACCCGTCAATTACATTATACAATCTTACATTGATATCGGGAAATTTGTTTTCAGCATCGTAGGTCGGGTCTGTGTCTGCCCAGGCATATGCAATTACGCCGCCATCGGCAGAACGGCTCATCTGGAAGCGTTCATCGGTATCAGTGTCAGTGAAAGGATAAGCATCTGCATCAGCGGCAAAAACAGTGTCAACAACAAATGCATCCCAACCGGTAGATGTCTGATGAATGTCATACACAATACCTTTCCATAATGTGTAAACAGCATAGTAACCGAGTGAGTCCACATGATCCGAAGCAGCGCCGTGGACAAATACAGAAAAATGAAGTTCTCCGTTAACATCTATTACGGCATCCATTGGAGGAGTAATATGAGGTCTTGCCACATCGCTTAACTGAGTCGCTATGTCAACTAACGACGGGATCTGCTCCCAGTTGAAGGTCTGCTTTGTCCAGTTCTGGCCGCCATCGGTTGTTTTAAAAATAATCGGCTGGAAAGTAATATTGCTGGTAGCATCAGGATTTCTGCCTGTTTCAATAATATATCCGTTCTGGCCGTTATCATCCATTGCCAGGCAGGCAGAATAGTATCCTTCCGGTAAACCGGCGGGGTCGAGTGCGAAATCGGGATCAAGGGCATACCTCGACCAGCTTACAGCGCCACTCTGCCATGCTCCTGCATTTATTATTGTACGGAATGTAGTGTAATTTACTCCGTTGTCTAAATGTCCATTACCAAGAATAAAGAACTTATCACCGTGTGCCTGCATAAAATCGCGTGGGAACATGTTATTATACCCGTTTACCATATCCACACCATAAATAGTGTATTGCTGGTCGGGCGCCGAACCGTCAAATTTCTGGCTGGCAAAATAAGAACCACCCCAGCTGCCTGCAGAATCAGGGGTAAGCATCGGTCCGGCAACAACTACATATGCATTAGCGAGATCGATATTTCCGGCGGGATTATATATAACTCCCGACGGGTAGCGGGAAATATAATTTGCAACAGGAATCTGCCACGGTTCCATTAACGTGTTGTCGAAAGTATTGCCTCCGTCAACAGAAAAATATGCTCCTACATGGTTTCCGTAATATGTAGCGGAATTTGTCCTTGCAGTAAAATTAATAAGATTCAGATCGGTATTTACCGCCAGACAAGTGCTTCCAGGGATCAGAAGCGTATAAGGGTTAGTTGACATGCCTATCTCAACTTTCGAAAGAACCGGGCCTTTTCCCGAGTGTTCAGGTCTTACAACCTGTACACAAGGCGCTCCTGTCGGATTAATGATTTCCTTTTTTACAAAGGTTTCATTCTTTACGCCTGACATTTTAAGATGATGTGTCTGCGCAAAAAGACTAACTGAAAAGATCAGTGTCAGAATAATTGGAAGAATTTTTCTCATAACATTTGGGTTTAAGTTTATGCAAAAATAGAAAAAAAAGAAATACAAAGTATTTTTTTTCAAAATTATTCGTATTTGGTCATCAAAATATGTGATTATATCTCTGAATATGTGAAGAATCGTAACTATTCGGGTATAAGTTGAGGGGTTGTGCAACTGGTTTGGTAAAGGGTTTATAGTTTATGGGTTGATAAACGGGATCGTATTAAGGTGTTTTCCCGCCCACATGCAGATTGCCGCGCTCGCTTTCTACACCCAATTATTCATTTATTTCTACGCTGCTCGCTCCTAATGACAAACATGCCCAAAACCCCCTCCCCGTCATTCCGGACCTGTTCCGGAATCTCCTCATGCACATTAAAATACCGATGGGCGCAGGGCATTAGAGAGATCCTGAAACAATCCTGAATCAAGTTCAGGACAGGATGACGGGTTGGGTGATTGGGGCATTAGTCATTCCCTGCATGAAAGTAAAAGCCTGCTTTTATAGGAGACCTCGTAATGATGCACCTTTTTAGTTTGTTATAGGTTATTAGCAATGCCTCGCTTATAAGTTACTCCAGTGTTCTGTCGGGGGACAGACCGGGGAATGGTGTTTAAACAAAAAAGCCGCTTTTCGGCGGCTTTTTTCATATTTATAAAGTGATGATTACTTCTTGATCATTTTGCGTACAGCTGTACCATTGTTTCCCGTTACTTCCACTATGTAGAGGCCGGCGGGAAGTGTGGTAACGTCTATGGTCTGCTTAACCTTGCCGTTAACTGCAATCTGTTTTGACATAACAAGGCTGCTTACAGCATTGTAAATGTTGATAGTGAAGTTGTCGTTTACAGGGCTGGTAATTTCAACGTTTACAATATCAGTTGCCGGGTTAGGATATATCCCGCAGTTAATGCCTTCACCCGCGTTGTTTTGAACTCCAACATAGATAATGTCGTTAAGGTAGTAATGTGTAACCGGGTCTGTAGCGGAAGCTCCATGTTCGGAAATCGTAAGAGGAATTGTATATGTCCCGTCCCCGTTATCAAAAATGTAATCGCCAAGATACATCCACATTGCCATTGCATCTACTTCGGTATTCTTTGTTATATTTTCTTTTTGAGACATTGTATAGTTATATACATGATACAATCTTACATTAATGTCGGGAAATTTGTTTTGAGCATCATAAGTCGGGTCTGTGTCTGCCCATGCATATGCGATTATAACTCCATCGGCAGAACGGGCCATCTGGAAGCGTTCTCCGGTTGTAATAGCGGTAAAAGGATAATCAGGCGCATCAGCAGCAAAAACAGTGTCAACTACAAATGCATCCCAACCGGTTGCTGTCTGATGAATGTCAAACACAATACCTTTCCATAATGTGTAAACCGAATAGTAACCGAGTGAATCCACATGATCCGAAGCAGCGCCGTGGACAAATGCAGCAAAATGGAGGTATCCGTTAACATCTATTACGGCATCCATTGGAGCAGTAATATGAGGTCTTCCTACAGCGCTTAACTGAGTCGCCACGTCAACTATCGACGGGATCTGTTCCCAGTTGAAGGTCTGCTTTGTCCAGTTCTGGCCGCCATCGGTTGTTTTAAAAATAATCGGCTGGAAAGTATTAGTGCTGGTAGCATCAGGATTTCTGCCTGTTTCAATAATATACCCGTTCTGGCCGTTATCTTCCATTGCCAGGCCGGCTGTTCCGTAACCCTCCGGTAAACCGGCCGGGTTGAGTGCATAACCGGGATCAAGAGTATACCTCGACCAGTTTACGGCGCCACTCTGCCAGACTCCAACATTGAATATTGTCAGGAATGTAAGGTAGTTTACTGTGTTGTCTGTATGTGCATCACCAAGAACAAAAAATTTATCGCCGCGTGCCTGAAGGAACATCCTGGGAAATCTATTGAGATAGCCTGTTCCGCCTGCAGTATCTGTTGCAAAAAGCGTGTATTGCTGGTCGGGTGCAGAACCATCAAACTTCTGGCTTGCATAATAACTTCCGCCCCAGGTAGCGGGAGTGGGAACGGGAGTAACCATCGGACCGGCAACAACAACATATGCCTGTGAAGGATCTGTATTTCCCGGAGGATTGTAAATAACTCCTGAAGGATATCTTGGCCAGTAACCCGTAATAGGTTCCTGCCACGGCTCCATTAAGGTGTTGTCGAAAGTAAAGCCTCCGTCAACAGAAAAATATGCTCCTACATGATTCCCGGCATATGTAGCGGAATTTGTCCTTGCAGTAAAAGTAATAAGGTTCAGATCGGTGTTTACTGTAAGACATGAGCTTTCCGGCACAAGCAAAGTGTTTGGGTTGGCAGACATACCAATCTCGACTTTCGACAGAAGTTTTGTGCCTTTTCCCGGGTGTTCCGGTCTTACGACCTGCACACAAGGCACTTCAGTCGGGTCAACGACTTCTTGTTTAACAAAGGTTTCGTTCTTTACACCCGACATCTTAAGATGATGCGACTGTGCAAAAAGACTAACTGAAAAAATCAGCACCAGACTAATAGTAAAAATTTTTCTCATAACATTTGGTTTTAGGTTCTTTACAAAAATATATCTTTATTCTTTACCAGTCAAGTATTTGTTGGTTATTTATCTAATTTTTGTTTATGGGTTATGGGTTGCTCGTTACTGGTTGCTGGTGACTGGCTACCAGAAACCAGCAACCAGTGACCAGAAACCAGAAACCAGATGCTCAACCTTTTAACCTATTACCTGGCTAATTCAATCAATGAAGAAATTTATCCCGTTTACAGTACGATAATTTGTATATATTACACTGTATTCATTTTTCTTTACAGAAAAAATTATCCATTACTCTACTTATTCTATAGATTTTATATATCTTTGCAAAAAATAATCCGTTATGAAAAATATAATAATAGTTCTGGTAGCCGTTTCGGTATTGTTTTCCTGCACTGGAAATCAATCCGGGAATGAAGAAAAAGCAGTAAAAGATGAAGGCAAAATATTCATTTCGGGTGCTTTTGCCTTATACCCCCTTGGTGTAAAATGGGTGGAAGAATTCAAAAAAGAGTACCCGAAGATAAAAATTGATATTTCTGCAGGCGGCGCAGGAAAGGGCATGACTGATGTATTGTCGGGTATGGTTGATATTGCAATGGTATCGAGGGAAGTCCACGAAGAAGAGGTGAAACAGGGAGCATGGGATCTGGCGGTAGCACGCGATGCGGTATTTCCGGTAATAAACATCAATAATCCTTTATACAAGGAAATTTCGGAACGCGGACTGACAAAAGCCGAATTTGAAGCTATTTATATTAAAGGTACAAACAACTGGAAGTCAATTCTTGGAAAAAATGTAAAAATTAACATCTTCACCCGCAATGACGCATGTGGCGCCGCTGAAATGTGGGCGGCATACTGTGGAAAAAAGCAGGAAGATCTGAAAGGAACCGGTATTTTCGGAGACCCCGGAATAGCCGAGGCGGTTAAAAACGATATTTATGGTGTGGGATTCAACAACCTCATTTACCTGTACGACACCAAAACGGGAAAATTCAATGAAGGTATTGCAGCAATTCCTATCGATATTGACGGAAGCGGCAAAATAGATTCAACGGAGAATTTCTATTCAGATATGAACCTTGTCAAAAAAGCTATCAACGACCAGAAATATCCAATGCCTCCGGCAAGAAACCTTTATTTTGTTACCAAAGGCAAACCTGCCGACGGACCTGTTAAAACTTTTCTCGACTGGGTTCTTACAAAAGGTGTAAAATTTATCGACGAAGCCGGGTATGTTGCACTTCCGGAAGATATGACTGCAAAACAAAAGAGTAAACTTCAGTAGTGTTTGTCCATAATGTCCGATATCTTCGTTACTCTCGTTTTTTAAACCAGTCATTTACACAAGTAAACTTCTGGTTTTAAAAAACTTCGAAAGCCTCGATATCGAACATTATGATCCAAACACTGACTTTATAGACAAGAACTACGTAATGATCAAGAAATCTGGAAAAAAAATATTAGACAGGACTGCTTCCGTGTGGGTGAGAATATCATCCGCATTGGTTTTCCTTATTCCCTTTTTTCTGATCACAGCCCTTGTATACAAATCAATACCCTTTATTTCAGAACATAACATAGTTGACCTTATTACAGGAAGCAGTTTTAAACCATTCTCCGGATCATACGGATTTGCCCCTTTCATTGTAAGTTCATTGTATGTGACATTGCTAAGCATAGTTATAGCCGTTCCCCTGTGTATTTTCGCATCAATTTATGTAACCTATTTCGAAGGCAGAAGGTTCCTCGGATTTATTCAGCCCGCACTTGATATTCTGGCCGGGATCCCTTCTGTCGTATATGGTATCTGGGGTATAATTGCAATAGTGCCGCTTGTAAGAAGCCTCGCCGATAATCTTGAAATAAGTTCCACAGGCTATTCACTTCTTGCGGCATCTGTTGTGTTATCTGTAATGATAATCCCTTTCATAATGAATATGATGATAGAGATATTACGCAATGTGCCGCCGGAACTTAACGAAGTAACACTTTCACTTGGCGCTACTCCATGGGAATCGGTCAAAAAAGTCATAATCAGAAAAGCGATGCCCGGCCTGGTCTCTTCGGTATTTCTCGGTCTTGCCCGCGCATTTGGCGAAACAATGGCAGTGCTTCTGGTAGCCGGAAGTATAATTCAGATCCCCGGTTCACTCTTTGATGGCGCTTATCCCCTGCCGGCGCTGATAGCCTTAAATTATAACGAAATGAGTTCTATCCCCGGATACGATTCCGCACTGATGTTTGCAGCGCTGCTTCTCCTTATTATCGTTTTGTTCTTTAATATCGCAGCACAATTCATTGTACGTTTTTACGAGAAAAAGTCAGCATAATGAAACGTTTTGAAAGCATATTTTTTAAGTCGCTGATGCTGATATCACTGTCACTTATCTTTTTTGTCCTTTTATACATTGTATATATTATCTTTTTAGCAGGTATTCCGTCTCTTTCGTGGGAAATGATAACAAGTACCCCTAAAAGCGGATACTACTACGGGAAAGAAGGCGGGATACTTAATGCAATCGTGGGTTCTGTATATCTTTCCATCGGAAGTATTATACTGGCGATAATAATAGGCCTTCCCGTAGCGCTTATGCTGAATGTTTACAGCAGAAAGAACAAAAAATTCGCGGGATTTTACAGGTTTCTGCTTGACCTCCTTTGGGGAATACCATCTATAGTGTACGGGGCTTTCGGATTCCTGACAATGGTATGGATGGGCATGAGGTCTTCGCTCTTAGGGGCTATAATTACCGTCACGGCTTTTATTCTTCCCATAATAATCCGGGCAATGGATGAGGTCTTAAAGCAGGTTCCCGCAGGTCTTGCCGAAGCATCATACTCCCTTGGCGCCAGCAAAAGAACAACTGCATTCAACATTTATGTCCGCCAGGCATTCCCCGGAATTGTTACTGCCATCCTTCTTTCTTTCGGAAGGGCAATTGGCGATGCCGCTGCTGTATTGTTTACTGCCGGGTTTACAGACTCCGTTCCGGAATCCCTTAGTTCTCCGGCAGCAACCTTACCTCTCGCGGTATATTTCCAGTTGAATTCCCCGATCCCCGAAGTCAGGCAAAGAGCATACGCAGCTGCGGTAATTCTTACCTTTATAATACTCATCATTTCCTTTTCATCCCGGCTTTTGACACGCAGATTCCGTAAAAATCAAATCAGATTCTGACTATGGAAAAGAACAATATTGTAACAATACAGAACCTCAATGTAACCATCGGGGATCAGCATATTCTTAAGAACATTAACCTGACTATACCACGTAATAAGATTACTATGATAATCGGGCCTTCGGGGTGCGGCAAGACAACGCTGCTTAAAACTATCAACAGGCTCATTGACCTGACAGATAATGTTAAGATAGATGGAAAGATCTTTATTGACGATGAGGATATTTTCGGCAGCAGCGATATTACAAGAATAAGGAGAAAGGCTGGATTATTATCACAGCGTCCTTACCCGTTGCCTATGAGTATTTTTAAAAATATTGCTTTCGGACTCAGAATGGGCGGACGGAGCAATCCTAAAATTATTAAAATGCGGGTTGAACATTACCTGAAACAGGTCAACTTATGGGACGAGGTAAAAGACAGGCTTCATACTCCGGCTTCTTCACTCTCAATTGGCCAGCAGCAAAGGCTTTGTCTTGCCAGAGGACTAGCAGTAGACCCGCAACTGATACTGGCAGATGAACCGACTTCGGCCCTCGACCCTATCTCGAGCCAGGCTATTGAGCAAAAATTTTTCGAACTCAAAGAAAATTATTCCATTGTTGTTGTAACTCACATTCTGCGTCAGGCACGACGTCTGGCCGATTATGTCGTGTTCATGTATATGGGCAAAGTGATCGAATACGGTTACGCCAAAGATTTTTTCGAAAACCCTCAGCACGAACGGACGAAAGCATACCTGCAGGGGCTGTTTTATTAGTCGGTGGTTGACAATTGCTTCTGATGGGTATAAAGGTATAAGGGTATAGGTTCGTCGGGCGCACGTCCCGGCGCGCAGGATTGTGCGCCAGATTTCCTCTATACCTTATACCTCTGTACCTTCCCTGAACAATTGAACAAATAAACAATTAAACAAATTTCAGCGTAGCAAATTTCAATTTAATAAACATGTATTTGAACATCATATCTATTTTTTTATTATTTTAGTGCAAAATTCCGTTGTGAAAAAAACAGCATTTATACTGTTATTTATAGTCTCATTGATGGCCGGGAAAGTAGTATCTCAACCGGTACCGACCAACGAGGAAAATATCCCTTACCTTGTAACATTCGGAGGCCAGAGCGACAAGAGCTGGGGCGATGATGATTTTTGCCAGATCTGGTTTTTTTCAATCCCGACTTCTCAGGTAAAACCTTTTTTTATCAGGGTTTACGATCCCGAAGCTTCTGGTGAAATTGACGAACCTAAAGGTGATTATAACACGAAAACGCGTTATTCAGTCTACGGCGGCAAGGAGTGTTTTTCGCACCCGGATGCAAAACTGACCAATCCCACAGGGAACTTTAAAAGCGGCAATCTTCTCGCTTCAAAAGTTTTCGGAAGTGAAACAAAATACGAAAAACAATGGTACACTTTCGGGCCCTTCAATCCGACTGAGGGAGAATTAAAACCTGAATTCGGAGGTTATATTTTTAAATTTATTATTGAAGGTGTATCCGGTGATGACGGCAACCTTTATAAACTTTACCTCAGCACAAAACAGGATGCAAATACACAAGTTGAAGGTTGCAATGCGTTTACTTACGAATACACTTTCAGAATGTGGGACGATGCATCTAAGGTCTCTCATATTTATCCTTATGTTGATGACAAAGTCATTTCGGTTTTGATCTCAAACTTCGACTGGGATAACGATGGTATCATACGTATTGTTTCTGTTGCCAAAAACGGGGAAAAGTCAAAAGTGTCTGTAGATAATACCTGGGTCAGCACCGAACATAAAATTGTAGATACCGAAAAGAATACTTCTCTCGATATCCAGTTCGTAAAGAACAAGTCGGCTCCGGCCAAGAATAACAATGTGGTTATCTTCGTCAAAAACCAGTACGGGGAATTGCTGCCTTTCTACGTTATACCAATCGGTGGAATTCCAAAATATAACTATTCAATTGGTGTAAAGCCTAAGAAATAATGAAGTCTTTCTTTTATTTTTCATCCTTACTTCTGTTCTTCTCAATTTCTTCTTATGCCCAGACCTTCCGTTTTAAAAACTACAATACCGAAAAAGACGGACTTTACCCGTATATATACTCAATACATCAGGATCCCCCTGGTTTTCTCTGGATTGGTACCGGCGAAGGGCTTTACCGTTTCGACGGGCTGAACTTCAAGATCGTAGACTCACTTTCGCGGCAGGGAGGTAGTTTTGTGTGCAGCAGCCTGTACATGGACAACGGATTTAACTGGTTTGGCTTTAACGATGGCTCAATAGCAATACTTTCAGGAACACAAGTGAAAAGATTCATGAGCAATACTATGTCGGGCTCTGTTGTTGGATTGTTCAAGGACAATAATGCCGTTTATGCATTCTCGCAGAATGGGAACGTAATGCTTTTCGATTTCAACGGTAATCTTTTCAGGAATTTTTCAGAACTTACAGGAAGCATGATAATCCTAAGCGTCGCTCCCTTTGGCAAACAACAGTTCCTTGTAGGTACCGACGACGGACTTTATATAGCCGATCTCTTAAATAAAAAGATAACTCCTCTTGATGACTGCCCGGTTACCAGGGTAAACTGCATTTACAAATCCAATATTCCCAACATCTGGTGGGCAGGCACCGATGACAATGGCATTTTGCTTCTGAAAAATATTACAACATCCGGCAAAGACACCCTGCATGTAATTGAACCAAAGAACATAAATTCATTCATCAATAAACCTGTAAACACTATCATTCAGGATAAATTCAATAATATATGGATCGGCACTTCCGGAGAAGGACTGTTTGTTTTCAGAAATACCGGAAATGATTACTCCAGCGAACACTTTAATCTTTCAAACGGCCTGCCTTCCGATTATATTAAAAAACTCTATATTGACAAGGAAGAAAACCTGTGGATAGGAACATACGGTAACGGCCTGGCAAAATTCTCCGATGATTATTTTACTTTCCATATGCAGGGTCCGAGAAATCTTGAAAACAACATACTTTCATGCCTGTTCGTAAAAGATGAATTGTGTTTTACAAGAAACAATCTCGTATACCACGGAAATATTCAGAATTCCGATCAATTCAGTAGTGAACCCCTTCCTGTTAATGACAAGATCAGTGCTCTGCATAAGGATGTTTTTGGTACGATCTGGGTTGGTTTTCAGAATTCAGGCCTTTATTACAAAAAGGGAAATTCCGGAAAATACATCCATTATGAATTCAACACTCCCGTTACACCGGGAAATATTAACTACATCAGCGGATACGGAAACAAATTATACGTAGGCTCAATAAACGGACTATACATTATTAATCTGGAGGCAAATATTACAATCCATATTTCCACCAACAACGGGTTGCCGCATAACTCTATCACTCATATTTTTCTTGATATGCAGGGCAACCCATGGATAGCAACTCCTACTAATTACCTTATAAAACTCGAAAACGATTCGGTAGTAAAAAAATACATTGTTACATATAATAATGAACTGATCAAGATCAATTCCATCTGCCAGGATATAAGTGGTAAAATATGGATTGCCACATACGGTCACGGTGTATTTTGCATGAATGACACATCTTTTGAAAATTACAACAACACAAAGGGACTTCTGTCAAATTACTGTTACAGTATTATAACTGACGAGAGCAATGCCATATGGGTAGGTCACAGGCAGGGGCTTTCATGTATCAAAAGCGGTATGATAAGACAATATGGAAAAAACAAGGAAATATTTCTGGACTTTAACCTCAATGCCGCATGTATCGATAACAACGGATGGATTTGGTGGGGCACAAGCAACGGACTTGTTTGTTATGACTTCAGGAAAAATAAATTGAACAAGATCCCTCCCGGCATTATTCTGGAAAGTGTTACAATTGACGATAAGGAATACAGCATTTCGGAACCGATAGAACTGCCCAACGGGACATATAAGATCCGCTTTAATTATACCGGAATAAGCATGACCGAACCCGAACTTATAAGTTACAGTTACATTCTTGAAGGTTTCGACAAAGAGTGGAACGAACACTCTGCAGTACCCTATGCATTTTATCCAGGACTGAACGATGGCAATTATACCTTCCTTATAAAAGCATACAACAGTAACGGAATATCTTCTGTAAACGAAGTCAGGTTTAACCTTAGCATACTTCCCCCTTTCTGGAAACGCTGGTGGTTTATTCTTATCTCAGTATCCGTTATTATCTATTTGTTTTACATGATAATAAAGATAAGAGAGCGTAATCATAAAAAACTGGAAGAATACCTTAAAAAGACTCTTGATGAGCGCACTCTGGAAGTTATAAAACAGAAAGAACTTATTGAGCTTAAGAATAAAGACATAACTGATAGTATCAACTATGCCAAACGTATCCAGGAAGCTATTCTGCCCTCTCCATTTATTATGAAAAAAATTCTTCCCAAGTCATTCTTCATATACCGCCCCCGTGATATTGTCAGTGGCGACTTTTATATCGCCCAGCCTTTCGAAGATATTACTGTGGTTATTGCAGCCGATGCAACCGGACATGGTGTCCCCGGAGCATTTATGTCGCTTATTTGTTCAACGGTAATAAAGGATATTCTTTCAAAAAAGGATGTAAAATCACCCGATACCGTTCTTTACGAACTTGACAGGGAAATAAAGCAGATCTTCAATTTAAGCGAAGAAAATCCCGACCAGCCTCAGGACGGGCTGGATATAACCGTTTGTGAAATTAACAAGGTTACAGGTCATGTAAGGATTTCATCTGCAATGCGGCCTTATATTATTGCCGAAAACGAAAAGATCACATATCACAGAGGCAGCAAACACTCTATAGGCGGACTCGAATTAAGGCATAAGGAATTTGCAGTAAAAGATTTTTCACTCTCTCCCGGCAATTGTATCTATCTCTTTACCGATGGTTTTGCTGACCAGTTCGGTGGCAAGGATGCAAAAAAGTTCAAGATATCACGTTTTAAAAACACTATCTCAGAAATTTCACAGAGAAGTCTGTATAAAAAAAAACCCAAACACACCCAACACA
>CAZEWB010000020.1:0-15877 GCA_964515655.1 uncultured Bacteroidales bacterium | reverse complement strand
TCGCGACCCCGACCTTGGCAAGGTCGTGCTCTACCAACTGAGCTATTCCCGCAAAAGAGGCAGCAAATATAAGACGATTTTTTTTAACAAAAAAATTTTTTTGGCTACTAAACCTTCAAGGTCTTAAAGCAATTGAACCCGTTAACTTAATGTACAAGACCTTGAAGGTTTTGTACATTATAATTAGTTGATGTAGCAGCAGGGCCCAGGCCTAACATGAAGCCAGCACTCGTTCTATCACCTCCGGAAAGTGTCGGTACTCCAGTTCGTGAACTTTTTTGGCGATCATGCCAGGGTCTTCGTTGGGCCTGATATTAATTTTTTGCTGGAAAATGATCTGTCCTTCGTCGTAATGTTCATTTACATAATGTATGGAGATGCCAGTTTCGGCGTCGCCCGACTGCGAGACTGCCCGGTGCACGTGTTCTCCGTACATACCCTTCCCTCCGTATTTTGGCAGCAGGGCTGGGTGGATATTTATTATTCTGTCGTGAAAAGCAGAGATAATTTCCCGCGGTACCAGCCACATAAATCCGGCAAGTACTATAAGGTCAGGAGATTTCCCCTTTAGTATTTCAAGAACGCGGCCCGACTTCCATTCTTCTTTGCTGAAAATTCTGAAGTGAACATTAAGATGGCGGCAACGCTCAATAACGCCCGCCGAAGGATTTGGTGTAAGTACCAGAACAACATCAGCGCCACCCTTTTTGTTAAAGTATCTGATAATGTTTTCAGCATTAGTGCCCGACCCTGAAGCAAAAATAACAAGATGTTTCATTTGGGAAATTATTCTTCAAAAATACATAAAAAGGTTGGGATTTGCCAATAATCAGCTTTACATAAGATTAACAGGGTGATTTTGAAGATTTCATCAAAAATATTTGATTAATCCGCTCCATTTCATTTTCTTTGCATTCTCAAATTTTAAAAATTGGAATATTAACTTAATTTTTTGTGTATGTCAGACATTGCTTCAAGAGTAAAAGCCATCATCGTTGACAAATTAGGCGTTGACGAAAACGAAGTAACAAACGAAGCCAGCTTCACCAACGATCTTGGTGCCGATTCGCTGGATACGGTTGAACTTATCATGGAATTCGAAAAAGAATTTAACATTGCCATCCCGGACGATCAGGCCGAACAGATCTCTAAGGTAGGAGACGCTATAACCTACATCGAAAAAAACGCTAAGAGCTAAACAAAAGAGTTTATGGAATTAAAACGGGTAGTTGTAACCGGATTGGGTACCATCAATCCGCTGGGCAAAACCATTGCTGAGTACTGGGAAAGTTTGAAAAACGGCGTAAGCGGTTCAGACCTTATTACCCGTTTTAATGCCGAAAAATTTAAAACAAAGTTTGCCTGCGAAGTAAAGAATTTCGATGTCGGTATGTATTTCGACCGCAAAGAAGCAAGAAAACTTGACAGGTACACTCAGTTTGCTTTGATCGCCGCCGAGGAGGCAGTAAAAGAGGCAGGCATAGCAGATGCACCAGACAAGGACCGTATTGGCGTTATCTGGTCATCAGGCATTGGCGGAATGGAAACTCTGGGCGAGGAATTCAAAAACTATCATTCCGGCGACGGAACGCCCCGCTTCGGACCTTTTTTCGTTCCAAAAATGATCTCAGACATTGCCGCAGGACAGATCTCGATCAAGTATGGCTATATGGGTCCGAATTTTGGTACAGTTTCGGCCTGCGCTTCATCTACGAACAGTATTATTGATGCAACAACATATATCCGCATGGGTTATGCTGATGTTTTCGTAGCAGGCGGATCGGAAGCTTCTATTACCGAGGCGGCCGTTGGTGGATTCAATGCCGCACAGGCGCTTTCGACAAGGAACGACGATCCCAAAACAGCATCCCGTCCTTTCTGTAAAACCCGTGACGGTTTTGTGATGGGCGAAGGCGGCGCTGCTCTGATTCTCGAAGAATACGAACATGCAAAAAAGCGCGGCGCAAAAATATATGCTGAAGTTATTGGTATTGGAATGTCAGCCGATGCATATCACCTTACGGCACCACATCCCGAAGGACTTGGAGCTAAAATGGTAATGACAAATGCGCTGAAAGATGCCAATATTTCACCTGCCGAAGTTGATTATATAAATGTTCACGGCACCGCAACTCCGCTCGGGGATATTTCTGAAACAAAGGCAATAAAGGCTGTTTTCGGCGAAGATGCTTACAAATTGAATATAAGTTCAACAAAATCAATGCACGGACACCTTCTGGGCGCTACCGGAGCGGTTGAAGCTATAGCTGCAATCCTGGCAATGGTTAACAATACTGTTCCTCCTACAATTAATCTTGTGGAACTGGACGAGCAGATAGATCCAAAATTGAACCTTACACTGCACAAAGCTCAGGAACGCACAGTAAATTGTGCGCTGTCGAATACTTTTGGTTTCGGCGGTCATAACGCTTCGGTCATTTTCAGGAAAATCTGATATCTGTTGTTTTTCAATCTCTTTAATCGGTCTCGTCAATTCAACTGGCAGGGAAAAAATTTATATTTTCAGTTAAAAAGGGTTATCGGAACATCGCCGAAGCAGGCTGAATATTATGAACTGGCCCTGACGCACCGGTCGGCATCTATACATTATACTAAAGGATTTGCAGTAAACAACGAACGACTTGAGTTTTTGGGCGACAGTATACTTAATGCGGTTGTTTCGGATCATCTGTTCCATCTCTTTCCTAACGAGAACGAAGGTTTTCTTACCCAGCTTAAAAGCAAGATCGTTTCAAGGGTTTTTCTTAATGAAATAGCATGCACGCTGGGATTACCGCGCATGATACATTCGCAGACCCCTTTCGAAAAAACGAACATCCCGGGAAACGTTCTCGAGGCGTTTATCGGTGCGGTATATCTTGATCTTGGTTTTCAGCATGCAAGAAAATTTGTGATAGAAAAAGTAGTTAGTAATACAGATATTGAAGAGTTGATCCATACCGAAACAAATTATAAAGGCAAGGCCATCGACTGGGCGCAGAAAAACCATTTTACTTACGTGTTCGAAACAGAAGAGAACGCAAATTCTTCGGGAGATGAAATGAAAAAGTTCATTAGTAATCTTATCATTAACGGTGTAAACTACGGTACCGGCGAGGGCGATAGTAAAAAAGAGGCCGAGCAGAATGCCGCGAAAGAGGCATGTGCCAGAATATTCAGGTAGATCTTTTGTCCGTCCTAAACCACGGATCCAAAGACCCAAATTCCAAGGCTCAAATTCCAAGGCCGTTTTATGACACGGATTGCACGAATTAACACGGAAGGATCCAAATAATTCTTTGGGATCGATCTTTCAGAATTCAATACTTCACAAAGCGGAGGCTGGTTTCTTCTTTCCCTTCATTAATAGAAATCACATAAATTCCGCGGGCAAGAGAAGAGATATCGACGGCATTATTGGAATTCAGCAGTTCCTTCTCAAGACATTGTTTGCCGGATATTGTATAAATAGTGATCCTTGCCCTGGCGGTTATTCCCGATATCGTTAATTGGTTTTTGGCAGGATTGGGAAACAGAAGGTACTTCGTCGTCCCTGATATCACACTACCGCTGCCAATGGAGTTTAAAAGAGTGTCATTTGCAAAGCCGAAGGCATAGAGTTTTGCATTTTGAGAAATAAACCTTACGCGGATTATCCTGTTCTGTAATATGCCCGTACCGTCCTGCCCGTACCATTTCATGACCGTTTTTATGTTGTCTGTGGTAACAGGAATACAATTGGCAGCAGAGAAACCGGGAATTACCAACCCGTTCTCGTCAAGGATCTCCGCTATAATGTACCCGGCACTTGCGTCAGTATTCAGCAGAAGGTAGTTTCCTTTGATGAGAAGTTTATTTGTAACCACAGTATCGGGAGTGACATCGCTATTAAGGGACACAAAACCGTCAAGCCTCCATCTTGCCCTGCCGATCCTGCTGGTGCTTCCGGTGGTGTCATGCTCTGTGTCAGAGGCGCCGTAATATATAATGATCTCATTATTGATGATCAACGGGTATCCGCAGGTAAATATCATCCCGTCATCAAATGTTCCGTAATTGCCGCGGGGGATAAGCGGCTGTGTCGCCGTCCGTTTCCATTGCCGGGTAAAATCACGGGAAAAGGCCAGTTGCACATCACCTGGTCCGCGTTGTGGTCCTCCGGGATTATAATCATTAATATAAAAGACCCAGTCGAACCCTATATAGACATGTTCATAAGGGAATATCCCCATGCCATAACTATCGGCCCGGAGTGTGCCGGGGACGTTCTGTATATCCACCGAGTCGGCAAGAGAGTACATTTTTATCCCCGGAGTAAAACTGACAAGATCTCCGGATTCGGCATTATAAAAATCGCGCTTGTAATCGACCCCGCTTCCCGTCCCGATTTTAAAATTGCAGACATACCGATTGCGGTAACTGTCCCTGGCCATCGTACATACATCTTCATGATGCACGTGAGTTTCCATCTTATGCCAGTTCGTTATGCCGTCCGGCGAATACCAGGATTCATATTGGTGAGTGTTGCTAAAATATCCATAAAGTTTATAGCATCTTGCGGGTATATCTGTAGTGTCTTTTACAATGCTGCTTACCCCGACATAATCCATTAAAATATTATTAACGGTGTTGCCATTGTAATTGTATATACCGAGAGACGGCTTATTCCAGTTCACCCCGTCCTGAGAAGTGGCATAACAAAGTAAAGTCAGGTAGGTGTGAGTGTAAGCAAGGTACCACATTTCAAAGAAAGAAGTATCTTTTCTGACTGTGCCAAAAATGGTTGTAAGTTTTTCCCACGGCCGGTCGGGTATCAAAACAGGGATAGAATCCTTTATGGCCGGGTGAAGCTCCCTCGTGATATTCTTACTGGAACTTAATACGTAGTCATCAATGAATAACTGCCTGACAGAATCAATATCCAATACATCATCTATGGTGAACCTGTCGAAATATGTGAGTTGCGGACCGGCATTGCCGGTGAGCAGTTTTACCTGTGCATAGCATACGGTATTAGGCGCTTTCATCTCAATATGAACCGGAACCCACAGTCCGGTAGCCTGCACTTCTGTGGTGGAATCCGCCAGTAGCTGACCGAAGATATTATAGAAAGAGAGGCATACAGATGCCGTTCCCTGCGCCGGGTGAACATAGCCGGTAACGAAATAAGGCATTCCTGCCATGATCTGGCTTAGCGGGCGGGAGGCAACTCCTGTGTTGTTTGTGCTGACTGAAACCCCTTTTGTCCCTTCGTATGCAGCAGTTGAAGAGGCCGCTATAGCAGAACTGTCACCAATCAATATCCAATCCGACGGCTTATTGTTTTGCGATAATTCAAAAAATCCGTTCTCAAGGAAATTCAGATAGACACGATCTATGTAACCAGTTCCGGTATTTTCATCCGTACTGAAAAAATGAACCCTGAAATAAACGGCATCCGGAGGGACTTCGGATGATAAAGTGATCCTTTCCCATGTCCTGGTATAATTCAGCACTGTCTGCGAGGTCAGTATAAGGCTATCGGTATTATCATAGAACTCAATTGCTGAATTTAACCTGCCGGACTCAACATAGCACAGTGCGGACAATGACAGGAGTTGTCCCGGCCTTATATAAAAACAGTTTGACGATCTTACTCCGGCGCTGTTGGTATTGGAGTTATCCCGGATGCGAAGAGTATAGTTTCCCCATCCGTATTCCGTAGAATTATTATAAGAGACGCATCTGGTCGCTGACGTCTCGCCGCTTTGCCACCAATGGACTGCCAGGCCAGAACTCACCTGTTCGAAACAGGAATTATTCAGCAGACCGACTCCGGCGATATCAGCTTTACCAATACACATGCCCGGGCCGGAAGTGTGAATGACAAGACGAATGCTTTTACTTCCGTCGGGAGCTTTACCGCTTACGGTAATGCATTGCCACCCCGTGTCGGGAACGGCAACAGACTTATATGAGCCAAGCAGATTGTTGCTCAGGTCGTAATATTCTATCCCGACCGATACCTGGCCGCTCAATACCGTGAATTGGCACATGCCGCTGTAATAGTTGCCCTGGTTTATTGAGTAAATGGGATATGAACGAATATATAGGCTGTCTGTTGCCGAGGTGTCCTCCAGCAGAAGAAACCGGCTCCCGTGTACGGACGGTCCGGTAAGGGACTGTGGAGCAATTGACCCGAAGTCTGCCCATGCACTGGGAGTATTCCCCGACGAAAGATCCTCGAAACTCCCGTTCATAGGAGATTGCGCCCTGATTCCCGCCGCAAGGCAGACAAGTAAAATGAGCGTTATGTATCGTACTGGAAAAACCGGGAGTACGGACCTTCCTTCCAAACGTTGTTTCAGATCTGATCTTTTATCTTTGTAATGAAACATTATGCAAATCTAAAACATTTTGGATTCTTCACATAAATTCATTTAATTCAGTCCGCAGTCCACAGTCTGCCGTCTGCAAGGGGCAAAGCCCACTTCCCCTCACAAAAAAAGCAGTCATGCTGAGTAAACATCATTGGGACAATGAAAAAAATAGGAATGACGTTAGAACTTCAACGAAAATACTAAAAAAAACGCGCGTCATTGCCTTTAGACAATTCCTTAACGTTTATCTCTGCCACCTGCTTTTGTGGTACCTGTTGCTGCACAATTTTAACCCCGGTCACGTAGTGACCAAATATTTATAAAAAAACAAAAAAGTAAAATCTCGTGCCGTAGGTACGAAACAAAAACTACTTCTTTACAAACTTAGTATTGACACTACCACCGGAATAATAAATCCTTACAGCATAAACACCGGCAGGTAAGCCCTGAACATTTATTTCTGCTACTGATTTTTGCGGAATTATTTCTTTTACCATTTCTCCGCTGAAGTTATACACTTCTACCTTTCGTGTAAACTCCGGCAGATTTATGTAAACAATATCAGTTGAGGGATTCGGGAAGACCAATGTTTTCAGCGCTTCGCGGATGGGACATGCAACAGGAATATTCGTTACAAAAGTATTGAGAGTTGTATTCGTAACCACTGCCGGGTTGTAATCGAAGAAAATATACGAAGTATTTGTTGCCGTTGTTCCGTCTGCCAGGCCTTGCTTTGGTGAAATAGAGTACCGGATAAACCCGTGACTCTCCAGCTCGTTAACATTGCTGTCGGGAAGCATTATGTTCTGGAAAGTAAAGAACAACTCATTCCCGTTATGCAGTTGCCACGTTACAGGATGGCTGTTTGCCTCCACAACAAAAGTTTCTATGTCGAGGTCTGTATCCAATGTATCGCGGATAACAACTGTAATTGCGGTATCGGTTCCTGTATTCTGAAAACGTATTGTGTAAGTTAACCTCTGGCCATGCTCAACAAAACCCCACTGTTCGTAGCCTGCAGGCATTACCTTTTTGTCGTTTGGATCATACGAACCTGTAATTACCTGCTGCAATGTATCGTAGTTATTTGTAACAAATGTATCAGGAATAAGAGGAGTTATCATTGCATACGAGTGCAAACTGTCTCCCAGATTCTGTACTCCCGGCATTTGAAAATCCACATGCAACATGCGTTGTGTGCCCGGACCTAATGTATCGTACGCAAATATGAGCGTGTTACCTACATGCGAAACAGGTGTAAGCGTACTTGTGTTGTACGTAAGCAGCGGGTCATACTGGAATTCTATTGTACCGTTTGCCGTAACTGTTCCCCAGTTTTTGTATGTGAGCCAGTAGTGAGTTTGCGAATTTGTTCGTGTTGGAGCGCCGGTAATATAAACGGAAACATCATTTACATTTATTCTTGACTTTACTGCATAATCAAGCGTATCGACCACCTGGCTTAAACTGTCGAGTGTAACGTAATGGTAATAGTTGTTGGTTGTTTCAACCCAATACTGCTGAGCTACATATTTTACAGTGTTTGTAATACCTGTGTCGCCACGGAAATAATAATAGCCGTCGTTGTTTGTGAATGTGTAATGGTTGCCGGGCATTAATCGAACCAGATGCCCTGCCACGCCTTGTTCGAGGGTGTCTTTGATGCCGTTTTCGTTAAGGTCAAGGAAGATAGTTCCTGAAATATTTGGTTCTATTAATTTTACTACCCACATATCACCATACCCATGACATCCTGAAACATCTCCATTATTTGAATCTGAATAACCTGCCACTATATAGCCACCGTCTGTGGTCTGTAGATTGGAAAATGCCCAATCTTGAACTGTTCCGCCTAAACACAACTGCCATTTAATACTCCCCTGTGAGTTTAGTGTTACTATCCACATATCAACATATAGTGTACTGTGAAGCCCGCTTACATCTCCGTTATTTGACTGTGCACAACCTGCCACTATATAATTTCCGTCTGCGGTCTGTTGGATGGAATTTGCACATTCATATTCTGTTCCGCCCAAACATTTCTGCCATTGAATGTTACTCTGAGAGTCTAGTTTTACTACCCATATATCGTAATATCCATGATTTCCAGAAACATCGCCGTTATTTGACAATGTAAAACCAGCAACTATATAGCCACCATCTGTGGTCTGTTGGATGGAATTTGCCCTATCTTCACCTGTTCCGCCCAGACATTTCTGCCATTGAATACTTCCCTGCAGGTCTAATTTTACTACCCACATATCATATAATCCATTATTTCCAGAAACATCGCCGTTATATGACATTGTATAACCTGTCAGTATATAACCCCCGTCTGTGGTCTGTTGGATGGAAAAAGATTCTTCTCTATCTGGCCCCCCAAAACATTTTTGCCACTGAATATTCCCCTGTGGGTCTAGTTTTACTACCCACATATCGTAATATCCATGATTTCCAGAAACATCGCCGTCAATTGACTCTGTATAACCTGCCACTATATAGCCATAATCTGTGGTCTGTTTAACGGAATTTGCCCAATCATGACTTGTTCCGCCCAAACATTTTTGCCAAATAATGTTACCCTGAGAGTCTAGTTTTACTACCCACATATCTTTATATCCATTATTCCCTGAAACATCGCCGTTATTTGACATTGTAAAACCTGCCACTACATAGCCACCGTCTGTGGTCTGTTGGATGGAACTTGCCCTATCTTCGCTTGTTCCGCCCAAACATTTATGCCATTGAATACTTCCCTGCAGGTCTAATTTTACTACCCACATATCATAACCTCCGTTATTTCCGGAAGCATTGTTGTCATTTGAACTTGTATATCCGGCCAGGATATAGCCACCGTCTGTGGTCTGTTGGATGGCATTAGCACAATCATAATCTGTTCCTCCATAGCACCTCTGCCATTCTATCTCCACCTGCGCCTTCAAAGAAATTGCAGCGCTAATAATCAAAAACAGGATAAATAGTTTTTTCATAATAATTTGTGTTCAATGTATTTGTAAGACAAAGATAAGATAGTTTTAGTTGCCCGTGGAAAAAAATTTCCGATACATCGTGGTCAGTATAGGCGAAATATAATCTTTTTCCAAGGCAATAAACACCGGAAATATTACATTATCCAACCCGTATTGTTGTGATATCTGATTATTATTTCTTTCATTTTTTGATTATGATTATGACTAAGATAAGGATTATGATAAAGCGGGTTCGTATTACCATAGACCAAGGACCAACAACCAAACCGGGGCTGTCTCAAAAGTAAGTATTTCCCGGTTTCAGCGACTTTTTGCCCCGACCCTAAAGGGTGAAAGTCGCTGAAAATCAGCCCACCCTTTAGGGCTGGGGCAAGGATGATTTTCAGCAAATACCTGTTTTGAGACATCCTCCTATAGCCACAAACCAAAGACCATCAACCAAACCAGCTGCCCAACCCATCAACAATAGACCATTAATCAAATCCCCTTTTTGTTACTACCTTTGCACAAATTTAGAACATGGAAAGTAATAAAGTGATTCTGATGATACTCGACGGCTGGGGCATTGGCGATAGATCCCGATCGGATGTGATACAGACCGCCGGGAGTCCGCATATTGAAAATCTTAAACAGAATTTTCCCAATTCACAGTTACTTGCCAGCGGCGAAAATGTGGGACTGCCGGAAGGACAGATGGGTAATTCGGAAGTAGGTCACCTTACAATTGGAGCAGGAAGGATAATTTACCAGGACCTTGTTCGCATAAATAAATCAGTTGAAAGCGGCGATCTGAAAAAAAACAAACCCCTGCTCGATGCATTTAAATATGCCCTGCAGAATGATAAAGCAGTACATTTTATCGGACTTGTTTCGGACGGAGGAGTGCATTCGGAACTTACACACCTGCTTACACTTTGCGATATGGCCGAAGAAAATGATCTGAAACAATTATTTGTTCATGCCCTTACCGACGGCCGCGATACCGATCCCCACAGCGGAGCGGGGTATCTTAAGGAACTTGAAGATCATATTAAGGATGGCCCTGTTAAGGTCGCGAGTTTGTGCGGGCGCTATTATACAATGGACCGCGATAAACGCTGGGAGCGCATAAAAGAAGGCTACGATCTGCTGGTTTCGGGCAAAGGAAAACCATTTCGTTCCGTTCTTGAGGCAATAAAGGATTCGTATGCAAACGGAGCTACAGACGAATTTGTAAAACCGTCTGTAATTACAGACGAAAAAGGAAATCCCGTTGCCACAATTCAGGAAGGCGATATTGTGATATGTTTCAACTTCCGCACCGACCGCCTGCGCGAGATAACCATTGCACTCACACAAAAAGATATGCCCGATTGCGGAATGAAGACCATGCCACTTTATTACGTTACATTAACACGATATGATGAAAGCTACAAGGGCGTTCATGTCGCATTCGACAATCAGAATATAAACAATACACTTGGAGAATATTTGTCATCGTTGGGTTGGGTGTGTTTGGTTTGTTTGGGCAAAAAGCAATTAAGGATTGCTGAGACCGAGAAATATGCACATGTCACTTTCTTCTTTTCCGGAGGACGCGAGGAAGTTTTTTCCGGCGAAGAACGGGTTCTTATCCCATCGCCAAAAGTTGCGACATACGACCTGCAGCCCGAAATGAGCGCCCTAAAAGTTAAAGAGGCTTTAATAGCCGAAATTGCAAAAGAGAAATTCGATTTTATCTGCGTTAACTTTGCAAACGGAGACATGGTGGGCCATACAGGAGTATACGAATCGATAGTGAAAGCTGTAAGAACAGTTGATGATTGCGTTTATGAGGTTGTTGAAACTGCGCGAAAACATGGCTATCAGGCAATAATAATAGCAGATCATGGGAATGCAGACTTCGCAGTAAATCCTGATGGTTCGCCCAACACAGCACATTCGCTTAATCCCGTTCCATGTATTATTGTAAGCGAGAGATTTAAAAAAGCAACATGTGGCAATCTTGCGGACGTTGCCCCGACAATATTGAAAATGCTGGATATTCCGCAGCCGAAGGAGATGACAGGGAGATGTCTTGTAGAGTGAAGGGGATGGTTACAGGTAAACAAAAAGAAAAAAACCGCCCGTCATTGCGAGGAACGAAGCGACGAAGCAATCTTTGTGTGCGGGCAATGCGGGTGGATACACGGGATCGTATCAAGGTTTTTTCCTTCGCGTCATCCGTCCCTTCGCTTTGCGCCAGCCCTTCATCCGATTGCTTCGTCGGCAATTCAGGTTTTAGTAATTTCATTGTTTCACACCGCCTTCTCGCAATGACGCGCGTTTTAAATATTTATTAGTTTATGGTAAAAGGCGGTTCAACTTATATAATTACAAACAAAAACAACACCGTAATATATACCGGAGTTACCTCAGGATTAAAGGCGAGAATATATGATCATAAACAAAAAATATATCCCAATTCTTTCTCAAGCAGATATAATCTGAACAAACTTGTATATTTCGAGCATTATGACAGCATTGAAGAAGCAATAATCAGAGAAAAACAATTAAAAGCTGGCTCCAGAAAAAAGAAAATAGATTTAATAAACAAATTCAATAAAGATTGGAAAGATTTATACGATGAAATTGATGATTAATACCGAAAAAACCCACCCGTCATTGCGAGGAAGCGGCCTGATCAATGAAGAAAAGGGAAAAGTACAAGGCGACCGAAGCAATCTCTGTGCGGTGGAGTTGCGGGGAGATACACGGGATCGTATCAAGGTTTTTTCCCTCCCACCGTCCGATTGCTGCGGCGGCAGTTTTCGTTTAAGTTTACCAGAGGCAGCCCCAAGCCGCCTCGCAATGACGCGCTTTTTTTTGTCATCGCAAGAAAAAACCCACCCGTCATTGCGAGGAACGAAGCGACGAAGCAATCTTTGTGCGGTGGCAATGCGGGGAGATACACAGGATCGTATTAAGGTTTTTTCCCTCCCACCATCCGATTGCCGCGGCGGCAAATTATTGGTCCATTCACTTGAGGATGCGCTACGCCGCCTCGCAATGACGCACATGTGAAATGCTCGAAATCGAAGGAAAAATAATAAGTCTTGAAGTTCTTGAAAAGAGATTTTGCTGCAATATGCAGGAATGTACCGGCACGTGCTGTGTTCAGGGCGACTATGGTGCACCGCTTGAAGAAGGAGAAGCAGAGGAGATAGAGAAATACTTCCCTGTTTTTAAAAAATATCTGTCGCGCCGGGCTGTTTCTGTCCTAAAAAAATCAGGGTTTTCGGTTCCCGATATCGAAAAGGTTCAGACCACACCTCTTGTAAAGGGCGGGGAATGTGCCTATGCATATTTTGAAGACAAAATTGCAAAATGCGCTATAGAGAAAGCATATTTCGATGATAAGATACCTTTCCGCAAACCGATATCATGTCACCTTTACCCGATCCGTGTAAAAAAATACAAGGATTTTGAGGCTGTGAATTTTCACAACTGGCATGTATGCCATCCCGCCCACCGCTTTGGTGAAGAAAACAATATCCGCCTGATAGATTTCCTGAAAGAAGCCCTTATCCGCAAATACGGGCAGAACTGGTACGATATGCTGGTTTATGCTGCAGAGAATTTAGGGAAGGAATACTAGAAGGGTAGAACATTATTAAACAGAAAAATTATCGTCATTTTTCCAATTTGCAGGATTATTTATAATGTATTCCCGGATATTGTTTAATTCTGTATCGTTTCGAATAATCCGCTCATAATAATTGCGTTGCCATACGGAATATACATCTGTGTTTTTTCGAAACCATATTGTAACACCAGTTTTGTAACCACGGACAATTGAACCAATTGAACGGGGGATTGTTTTCTGAAATTTGTTTTCCGGGTAACGCGGGGAATCATGTAGGGGCTCAAAATCTTGAGCCCCTACGGAAGACATTTCCGCGTTACAAAATGCAATTACAATGATACCATGAATATGATTCGGCATTATTACAAATACATCCAATTCAATACCCGGATAATGATCAGGGATTTCCAACCAACATTGTTCTGCAATTTTCCCTGCGTCATTCAATATCATTTTACCACCTTCAATCACACCAAACACACACTCCCTGTTCTTTGTGCAAATCGTTATATAATATTCGCTAGGTGAGGAATAGTCGTACCCCTTTAAACGTATTGAACGGCGGTGATGTTTCAACGGGTCAAACGGCATTCATTTTACGGATTCGGCGCAGATACCAGATCTTTTGTTTTATCCGGACAATCAATGCACGGGCAATCTTTTAATTTCACCTTTTTATTGTCGGCAGGCTCCCAGCCCATTATCAGGTATAAGAAAAAGAATCCTGCAATGTATGCCAGTGTAACGTGCCAGCCCTTGCGAAGCCATAACCCCACATTTCTTGCTTCGGGAAATTTATTTGTAATGGCAACTCCGGCCGAAGATCCGAACCATATCATCGAGCCGCCGAATCCCACTGTATATGCCAGCATGCCCCAGTCATAACATCCCTGTTCGAGGCACAATTTTGTAAGAGGGATATTATCAAACACAGCTGACACAAAACCCAGGATAAATGCTGTCATCCACGATGCGGGAGGCAGGTCATTTACAGGCATTAACGAAGCACAGGTAACGAGGCATAACAAAAAAATGGTACCTTTTATTGCCGCAGGGACTTCTTTCCATGGTGTCTTTGTTTTAAAAAATGCCCCAATTATTATTGCCACCCAGACGCCCAGCGCTGGCATATCATACATGAAGTTGGAAATAATAGCACCTATAAGGATCAACAGAGCAATTAACAGTTTCCACCAATCAATTTTTGTGTTTTTGTGTTCATGAGCGATCATAGGATGATATTTCTGCTGCTGATGTCCCGCATACCAGCAGATAATTACCAGCGCGACACCCGAAGCGATAAAAGCATGGAGCACATTCAACGGACTAACTCCGTCAATCCACATCATTGTTGTGGTAGTGTCTCCGACAACACTTCCGGCTCCCCCGGCATTACTTGCAGCAACAATTGCAGCAATATAACCAATATGGACTTTGCCGTTAAAGATCACAATTGCAATTGTACCGCCTATCAGCGCTGCTGCTATGTTATCCAGAAAAGATGAAATGACACAAACAAATACTAGTAATACTGCCGGGCCCCACCAGCCTTTGGGTAAATATTTTGGCAATATTTCGGGAATACCCGACTCTTCGAAATGTTTCGCCAGGATGGCAAATCCAAGCAATAACCCAAGTAAATTAAGTATGGTTGACCATTCGCCTTGCCGCAGGTCTTTATTAATTAACTGGTCAACGATCGGGGTTTGCCCCCAGAAATGCTCCCCTGCATGAAAGGCGGGATCGAAGATGAATTTAAAGATCAATATTGCCGAAAGTCCAATTATAGCCACCCAGAAAGTTTTGTCATGAAAAACAGCGACACCAACTAATGTCAAAGCAAATAAAATGAACTCTATCCGGATACCGCCAATTGACGGAGGAACCCCGGTTCCCGCATAGGTAATAACAGGAAACAGCAATAAGGCTGCAGTAATAAAAATGTAGCTGAGCTTTATAAAAGATAAATTTAAAAAGCTTCCTGTTTTACTACGGGGAGTGATGTTCTTCATTTTTTATAATTTTATCTTTCAAATATAGATATATAATATTTAAAAAAAAGAAATAAGTACATTTACAATTATAAGATTTTATGAAAATACAATACTGCTCTGATCTTCATATTGAATTCGACCTGAATAATAAATATTTATTATTGAATCCTTTAAAAAAATCAGGAGACGTGCTGATCCTTGCAGGAGATGTTGCCCCGTTCATTGATGATTATTTTGATCATCCCTTTATCAGTTTTATTTCCGAAAAATACGATCAGGTGTTCTGGGTTCCCGGAAATCACGAATTCTATTACAAGGATATTGCAGATTACAATATCTCGTACAATATCAGGATCAGAGAGAACATCAGCATAGTGAATAATATTGATATTGAATATAAAAATGTAAGATTCATTTTCAGTACATTATGGTCAAAAATATCTGCAAAAAACGAAAAAGTTATTGAAAAGGGAGTGTCGGATTACATCTGTATAGCAAACAAGGGAAAGAATCTAACAGTAAAAGACAGTAATTTTTTACACAGTCAGTGCAAGACTTTTTTACAGGAGTCATTGAAAAAGAAACAGCATAAAACAATTGTGGTTACCCATCACCTTCCTTCGGATCTGTGTAACGCCCCACAGCATAAGAACAGTCCCGTAAACGAAGCGTTCTGTACTGATTATACGGACCTGATAGCAGACAGTAATGTGAATTTCTGGATTTACGGCCACAGCCATTTTAATCAGAAACCCCTTTATATCGGAAATACGTTGCTGCTTACGAACCAACTTGGCTACGTGGAAATGAACGAACATAAAGGGTATAGGAACAATGCTTATTTCGTAGTATAGTGTTTGTCCATAATGTCCGGGATCTTCGTTACTCTCGTTTTTTAAACCAGTCATTTACAAAAGTAAACTCCTGGAT
>CAZEWB010000019.1:14206-15889 GCA_964515655.1 uncultured Bacteroidales bacterium | reverse complement strand
TGTGGTGGGTGTGTTTGGTTTTTTGTTTCTGGTACTGTCGTTCATTGCTTTATTGTTTTTTCAAAATAAGGAAAAATACAACATGGTCAACATTCCATCGTCCGACCAAACACAAATTACTTGTCATTCTGAGCGATAGCGAAGAATCTAAAATAATCATTCATTATAGATCCTTCGCTTTGCTCAGGATGACAAGGTAGAGAATAGAGGACATGGAAGCAGGGACGATGGAAGGTCGGACATAAAAAAACCGTCGCTGCGGTATTGCAACGACGGCTTTTAAAACTTTAGATATACTCCTTACTTGTCGGCAAGTTTGAACTGAATGGGCAGGGTCATTTCTGCGTCAACAGCTTTTCCGCCCACTTCTCCGGGGATCCAGTCGGGCATTGAGGAAACTACGCGCAGGGCTTCGGCATCTAAGAGGGCATTTACACTCTGGGTCACTTTGGTCTTTTCAATTTTTCCTGTTTTGGTCACAGTAAATGAAATGAACACCTTACCCTGAATACCGTCCTTCTTTGCCTGTTCAGGGTACTTAACATTTTCGAGAAGGTACTTTACCATTGCATCGAAACCTCCGGGAAACTGAGGTTCCTTGTCGGCGGGAATGTTTGCTGTTACACTTTCATGCAAAGCAGGGGGAGTAATAAGAGCAGGGCCGGCGACACTGTATCTGAAAGAAAAACTTACAGTAAGTATCACGACCAACGGAATTACCAGCAGCACTTTCATAACAGAGAGACTGCCGGAGCGAGCTTTTGTCATCATCTTCATTCTTTTTAAAGTTAACGATTTGTTGAAGTTATTGGCCAAACCCGGCTGCACGCCAATCACATTTCTGAAGAGGAGTTGGAAATATCCGGCAGTGTCCGTTGTCAACTCCTTAACACCGGAGTCCGCCAGGTATTCATGGGTTTCTTTAAGTGCAGAACGTATCATCCAGATGGCTGGGTTGAACCATACCAAAATACATATCATCTCGGAAAATATCACGTCAAAGCTGTGCCACTGGCGGATATGAACAGATTCGTGAAGCAGTATCTTATCAAGTTCGCTGCTTTCCTTAACTGTTTTGCTTATATACACCGTCCTGAAGAACGAAAACGGGGCAACGGGCTCGTTGCAAAGACCGATCTTAAGACCGTCCCTGTAAATGAATTCAGCATTCAGGCTGACATCAATAAGCCCAGCAAGCCGTAAGAAAAAGCGCAGCGAAAAGAAGATCACACCTGCAAGATAAATGTACACAAATATACCCGACAAGGTAATGCCGTAGACCTCACTTGCATCGGGGACAGATAAAATCTGCACTGCCTGCAGAACATAGACCATCCCGTTTTCGCTGAACCCGGGGTCAACACTATACCTTAACAATGGTATTATAAGCGACAACAATACAGTAAATATCAGGTAAACCCTGTTTAGTCTGAAGTAGGTCTCCCTGTACATAAACATGTAAAAGAGGCCGTACAAAAGCATCATACAAACGGATGCTTTAAGCAGATAGATCATCATTTCATCCATTGTTCTTTTTCTTTTTAATTTGTACTTCAACCATCTGTTTCATTTCTTCGAGATCCTTTACCGAAATCTTATTATCGGAAGCAAAGAATGAAACAAGGCTCTTATATGAACTGTTGAAATAATTATACACAAAACAAACCAAACACACCCAACACA
>CAZEWB010000019.1:12856-14196 GCA_964515655.1 uncultured Bacteroidales bacterium | reverse complement strand
AATTGCCGAGATAAACAGTTGTGTATTCCTCACGGGAGATCACAGGATAGTATTCGTAAGTGTTACCGTATTCATTATAAGATATGAATCCCTTTTTCACCAGTATCCGGATAATTGTCGACACAGTATTATATGCAGGCTTTGGTGAGGGAAATTTTTCAACCACATCCTTTACAAAGCCTTTTTCGAGTTTCCACAGAATCTGCATTACCTGCTCCTCGGCTTTTGTGAGTTCTTTGACTTTCTTCTTCATAACTGTGATTTTAATTATATAACTAAATTCTTAGTTGATTTATTGTACAAATATACAACTAATTCTTTAGTTGTGCAACTATTTTCTTAGTTATTTTTAAAATATTTTTTATTTTGTTGATTTTCTGCGTGTTTTTATGACAAGTAGATTGGACACCTCCTGCCACGGAAGCATGGAAACACAATAATCCACGGAAGAAGAATTTTAGTGTAATTCCGTGATTCAGTGTTTTAGTGGCAAAAAAAACAGGTTGTATTCTGCCACGGAAGCACGGAAACACAAAATTCCACGGAAAAATATTTTAGTATAATTTAGTGTTTTAGTGGCGAATTGGTTCTCTCTATTAACCACAAGGCACATAAAGTTATATTCTTTCCGTCTGATGCGCAGTGTATGCAGAAGTCAATCTGTGTAAATCTGCGTAATCTGTGGCAATTTCAACCCACCCTCATTAGCACGTCTCCGAAACAATTACTACTTTTGCGACCGAAACACAACAGAACATGGACTACAATTTCAGAGAGATAGAACAGAAATGGCAGCGCGTATGGGAAGAACGCCAGTCATATAAGGTCAAAGAAGACAATAGCAAGCCCAAGTTTTACGTTCTCGATATGTTCCCTTACCCTTCGGGGGCCGGGCTGCACGTGGGGCATCCCCTTGGCTATATAGCAAGTGATATTGTAAGCCGCTATAAAAGGCTCAAAGGCTTTAACGTGCTTCACCCTATGGGCTACGATGCTTTCGGGCTTCCCGCCGAGCAGTATGCCATACAGACAGGACAGCATCCGGCATATACAACAGAAAAAAATATTCAGCGTTACCGTGAACAATTAAAAAAAATAGGTTTCTGTTATGACTGGAGCCGTGAACTCCGCACCTGCGATCCTTTTTATTATAAATGGACGCAATGGGCTTTTATTAAAATGTTCAATCACTGGTACAACATCAAAATTGAAAAAGCAGAACCCATTGAATTTCTTATTTCAATTTTTGAAAAAAGCGGAAACGCTACGGTAGAAGCCGCAAACAACTGCGACATGCAATTTACTGCTGAAGAGTGGAAAGCATTTCCCGAAAAGAAGAA
>CAZEWB010000019.1:10194-12846 GCA_964515655.1 uncultured Bacteroidales bacterium | reverse complement strand
GCTATCGCCTTGCATACATTGCCGACACAATGGTTAACTGGTGCCCGGCTTTCGGCTCCGTACTTGCAAACGACGAGGTGCGCGAAGGCTTTTCTGTCCGTGGTGGTCATCCCGTTGTTCAGCGCCGCATGCAGCAGTGGCTGCTCCGTGTGTCTGCTTATGCAAAACGCCTGCTCGAAGGACTTGACAGAATAAACTGGAGCGAATCCATAAAGGACGTTCAGAAGAACTGGATAGGCCGTTCGGAGGGCTGCGATATTGATTTCCGTGTAGCCCTCAGCAATGAAAACATACGTATTTTCACCACCCGCCCCGACACCATTTACGGAGCAATGTTCATTGTACTAGCTCCCGAATACGAGAATCTGAGCGCACTCACTTCCCCTGAACAAAAGCAGGAGGTGGAAGCCTATCTTGAGCAGTCGGCCAAACGCACCGAACGCGAACGTATGGCCGAAACAGGAAAGGTCACAGGCTGCTTTACAGGATCGTTTGCAATAAATCCATTCTCAAAAGATAAGATGCCCATATGGGTCAGCGACTACGTTCTGGCCGGCTATGGCACGGGCGCCATCATGTGTGTACCCGCACACGATGGACGCGACTTTATCTTCCAGCGCTATTTCAAACTTCCCACAAGGCAGGTTATAATTAAGCCGGGAGAAGAGCCGTCGGATCCGAATACATGGAATGAAGTTTTTGAATCAAAGGACGGCATCTGCATAAATTCCCCTCTCATAAACGGTCTTGTTGTAAAGGACGCCATCACAAAAATGATAGCAGAAGTTGAAAAAATGGGCATAGGTGTTGGCAAAATAAACTACCGTTTGCGCGATGCGATATTCAGCCGCCAGAGGTACTGGGGTGAGCCTTTCCCTGTATATTTCAAAGAAGGAATTCCCTACACTCTCGACGAAAAAGCGTTGCCACTCGAACTTCCCGAAGTTGATGCATACAAGCCCACAGAAGACGGGCTGCCGCCGCTGGGAAGGGCGAAAAAATGGAAGACAAAGGAAGGTCATCCGTACGAACTAAGCACAATGCCAGGTTTCGCAGGCTCCTCTGCCTATTATATAAGGTATATGGATCCCAACAACGAAAAGGCACTGGTATCCAAGGAATCAGTTGAATACTGGAGGGATGTAGACCTTTATATCGGCGGCATTGAACATGCAACAGGACACCTTATATATTCCCGCTTCTGGAACAAATTCCTCTTCGATATCGGTGTGGTCTGCGAAGAAGAACCTTTCAAGAAGCTGGTGAACCAGGGAATGATACAGGGACGCAGTAATTTTGTTTATCGCGAAACAGAAACAAACCGTTATATTTCAAAAGAACTCAAAGACAAATTCAACACTCAGGAACTGCATGTTGATGTCAACTTTGTTCAAAATGATATTCTCGATACCGAAGCTTTCAAAAAATGGCGTCCTGAAAATGCTGATGCGGAATTCATAACAGGTGATGACGGCAAATACGTCTGCGGATGGGCTGTAGAAAAAATGTCAAAGTCGATGTACAACATTGTGAACCCCGACGACGTGATCGAAAAATACGGAGCCGACACGTTGCGCATGTACGAAATGTTCCTTGGTCCTCTTGAACAGTCGAAACCTTGGGATACCAACGGTATAGAGGGCGTGCACAAATTCCTGCGTAAGTTATGGCGTCTGTTCTACAACCGGGACGGGCAGTTCCTCCTTAACAATAATGAGCCTGACGAAAAGGAACTTAAAGTACTTCACAAGGTCATCAAAAAGGTGCAGGAGGACGTTGAGAATTTTTCATTCAATACATCGGTAAGCGCATTTATGATAGCAGTGAACGAACTTGGTACCTTAGGCTGCAATAAACGCGGGATACTTGAACCGTTGCTGATATGCCTCTCGCCGTTTGCACCACACATGTGCGAGGAGTTGTGGGAGCACAGTGGATACAAAACAAGTATCACTCTTACTGCTTATCCCGAATACAATTCCCAATACCTTGCTGAGGACAGTTTTGAATACCCTGTATCTTTCAACGGTAAAATGCGTTTTAAGCTGAACATTCCCCTGAATATTCCTGCCGCAGAGATCGAGAAAGCTGTAATGGCCTCAGATGCAGTAATAAAATATCTTGATGGAAAAAATCCTAAAAAGATTATTATTGTTCCCGGTAAAATCATTAACATTGTCGTATAACAAATTAAAAAATAAAATAATGAAACTGGTTAACTTTTTGATGATTGGCATTACAGCTACGATGTTCTTTTCGTGTTCAGGTGACAAGACCGGCAAAGATGATGCAGAAGTAAAAGATACTGTTAAGACCACTGAAGACAATACTGCAGCAGTCGAAGGTGCACGTTACGGCCTGAAATCAGGCATAGTATATTATGAACCGATGGAAATGATGGGCATTAAAACCACACAGATACTTTATTTTGATGACTATGGCAAAAAGGAATCGCGCGAAACCGTAACCGAAGGCGAAATCATGGGAATGAAAACAAAAAAACGCAGCATCAGTTACATAGAAGGCAAGTACCAGATTTCTTTCGATCTCGAAAATATTTCCAACGGTAAGGATGAACTGCAGAAGATAGCTTCACGTGTTGACATGAGCAACAATCCTTTTGCCACACACAAACCAAACACACCCAACACA
>CAZEWB010000019.1:0-10184 GCA_964515655.1 uncultured Bacteroidales bacterium | reverse complement strand
CTTACTGATGCAATGAAAAAAGAATTCGAATATGTTGAAGAAGGCACAGAAGAAGTCGCCGGTGTTACCGGAACAAAATACTCTGTAAAACTCGACAAGGCGGCAAAAGAGAAAGTGAAAGGGGTTATGTACAAAAACGTTCCTCTCAAGGTCGACATGGGCCCTGTTAAAGTTGTTGCTCAGAAATTCGAACAGAATGTCAGTGTTCCTGCTACCGTATTTGCAGTTCCCGAAGGTTACACCATTCAGGATGTGGACCCCTTTGCAGATTTTAAAGAAAAGAAATAGTCTCTTATTTTCGGAAATGAGATAACTACTTTCATTATTTTTGATATTATCTATAGAAGCATAAGATCATTTTACAATGAAAATTGTACTTGTTTATTTTACAATAATATTGATATTTCTTGAGACTGTATATTCTCAAGATGCTACTATAATTTATAAGAACAATGTTGAGTCAATTGTGACTATTGAGACTGACATTGGATTAGGTTCCGGTTTTTTTGTAGGTGAAAATATTATTGCTACAAACTTTCATGTAATAGAAGGAGCAACCGTTGCTCATTGTTATTCAAATAGTTCAGATACTAAATATGAAATTGAAGGTTATCTTGCAGTTGATAAGTCAGCCGATTTAATTCTTTTAAAAGTTTCAGGACTTAATAAACCTTCAATAAAATTTTCAACAACTTCAGTTACTCCAGGACAAAAAATATTTGTACTTGGTAGTCCTTTAGGATTACCGGCAACAATTTCAGATGGTATTGTAAGTGGAATGAGAGATTTTGAAGGGTATAAGTTAATTCAAATTACTGCTCCTATCTCGCATGGAAGCAGCGGCGGTCCTGTTTTGGACGCTGCCGGAGAGTTAATAGGAATTTCTGTTGGCGCATATGAAGATGGGCAGAATCTTAATTTTGCGATTCCTAAATCAAATTTGGAGTTACTGCTTAGTTTCAAAAAATCTTATGCAACTTCAATTGCATCTCTTTCTAACTCAAATAAAACATCAACCACAACCTCATCGCAAAATGAATACGTTAATAAAAATGTTTCATTCAGTTGCTACTACAGGGAATATTGTGACTGGAATTCTAAAAAAGAAATATTTGTGGACTGCGAAGGTTATGAAGAGTACTCTATTTTTGAGATGAATGCTGAAGAAACTATGTTCAACCATACAACAGAAACTATCAAATCGGCTTACCATGTTTCCAAGAAGGAATACGATGCCGTAAATGATGTATGGACATACGATGTAACCAACGACGTAGGAAATCCTTACATTTATGTTTTCGACAAAAAGAACAATGAAATAAGAGTGCTTGTTGTAAAAGAGGATAAAATAATCATGATCCGCTTTTACGTAAAAGCAATATTTTAAACTAAGACTTTACAATATAATACAAAAACACCCGCCGAAACGGGTTTTTTTTTTGAACAAGTATCTTCTGAAGCGCTTTCCTGATTTTCTTACTTCTGGCTCTTCTTTGCTTCGATACTTAAAGTAGCATGAGGAACAGCTTTCAGGCGGTCTTTGGGAATCAGTTTCCCTGTTTCGCGGCAAATACCGTAAGTCTTATTCTCAATACGTACAAGCGCTGCCTGAAGGTGCTGTATGAACTTAAGCTGACGCTGGGCAAGATGACCTACTTCTTCTTTCGATAGGACTGTAGCCCCTTCTTCCATGACCTTAAAAGTGGGTGATGTATCGGTAGTATCGTTGCCATCGGTATTATTCAGTGCAGCTTTCAGCAAATCATAATCTTCCTTAGCTTTTTCGAGTTTTTTAATAATCAGGGTTTTAAATTCCTGTAACTCTTTGTCTGAATAGCGGTTTTTTTCTGCCATATGAGTTAGTTTTAATAGGGTTAAACAATTTTACTGGTTTTTAGCGATATACACCGCAATTTTAAGTTGATTATCCATTTCTACGTAATGAACAGGATTTTGTTCCAAAACTTTCAAAATATTTATCTCAGTCGCAAGAACCTGGGCAGAAATATAATCCTTATGCCTTATCAATGCAGGGGAAATGTCCTTGTCTTCCTGTACCTGAAGGATTATCCTGTCGGTGACATCGAAACCTGAATCTTTACGGATATTCTGAATACGGTTAATGAACTCACGGGCAATACCTTCCGAAAGCAGTTCATCGGTCAGGTTTATGTCAAGCGCTACTGTGTAGCGGTCTTCGTTAAAAACAAGCCAGCCGGGAATATCTTCGGTAATGATCTCCACATCTTCAATCGTTATTTCAAATCCGGCATCAGACCATTTCCCGTCTGTTTCAAGGTTTTTCAGATCAGATGGAGTCATTGCCTGTATAACGGCAGCAACTTCTTTCATCTGTTTTCCGAAACGGGGACCAAGTGTCTTAAAATTCGGTTTTACTTTTTTTACTATGAAACCTGACTCGTCACCTATCACTTCAAGTTCTTTTACATTGACCTCGGCAAGGATTATATCGGTAACTGCTTTAAGTTTCCCGGTAAAGTCGCTGCTGAGTGACGGAACTATCATTTTTGCAAGGGGCTGTCTTACGCGTATATTTACCTTTTTTCTTAATGATAAAACCATTGAGGACAGTTTCTGGCCAATATCCATTTTCTCTTCAAGGTCCTTATCTATTAGGGATTTGTCTGCTTTCGGGAATTCACTCAGGTGAACCGAACTGTGTTTCTCTTTGCCCGTAACTGAATTAAGGTCACTGTATAGCAGATCCATGTAGAATGGGGAAACAGGCGAAGCAAGTTTAGCAACGGTTAAAAGGCAGGTGTACAAAGTCTGGTATGCTGCAATTTTTCCGTTGTCGTATTCACCGCCCCAGAAACGTTTACGGTTAAGGCGTACGTACCAATTACTGAGGTTGTCTATCACAAAATCCTGGATCAGGCGGCCTGCACGGGTGGGTTCGTAATTTTCGTAGCACTGCTCCACTTCAACAATAAGGGTATTCAGCAGTGAGATGATCCATCTGTCAATCTCAGGACGTTTGCCAACCGGCACTTCCGGTTCAGTGTGGTGAAAGTCATCGACATTTGCATAAAGGGCAAAAAAGGAATATGTGTTGTAAAGAGTTCCGAAAAATTTCCTTTTCACTTCCTCAACTCCGGCCATGTCGAATTTCAGGTTATCCCACGGCGGCGCATTGGTGATCATGTACCAGCGCAACGCATCAGCCCCATGCTCTTTGATGGTCAAAAAAGGGTCAACTGCATTTCCGAGGCGTTTGGACATTTTGTTCCCGTTCTTATCAAGGACAAGGCCGTTCGACACGATGTTCTTATATGCTACTGAATCGAACATCAGAGTAGCAATTACGTGAAGAGTGAAGAACCATCCACGTGTCTGGTCGACGCCTTCGGCAATAAAGTCGGCAGGAAAATATGTACTGAGGTTTTCTTTGTTCTCGAAAGGATAATGGAACTGGGCATAAGGCATGGCGCCTGAATCGAACCAAACATCAATCAGATCCGGCTCGCGCTTCATCGGCTTCCCGCTTTCCGAAACGAGAATGATATCGTCGACATAAGGGCGGTGCAGGTCGACCTTTTTATAATTCTCATCAGTCATATCATTTTCAGCGAAACCGGCAATAGGATTCTCTTTCATGAAACCGGCTTTTACAGACTTTTCAATCTCTTTTTTAAGTTCAGCAATAGAACCTATGCACATTTTTTCTTCCCTGTCCTCGCTGACCCAGATGGGCAGTGGCGTTCCCCAGAAACGCGAACGACTAAGGTTCCAGTCAACAAGATTCTCGAGCCACTGGCCGAAGCGACCCGTACCTGTAGAAGCGGGTTTCCAGTTGATGGTCTTGTTTAATTCGATCATCCTGTCCTTAAGAGCGGTTGTGCGGATGAACCATGAATCGAGAGGATAATAAAGTATGGGTTTGTCGGTGCGCCAGCAATGAGGATACGAGTGCACATATTTTTCGATGCGGAAAGCCTTGCCTTCTTTTTTTAGCATCACGGCAAGTTCCACGTCGGTGTTGGGAGTCTTGTCATCGCATTTTTCGTTGTATTCGTTTTTTACGTAGCAGCCTGCGAATTCTCCGCAACCTTCAATAAATTTCCCCTGTTTGTCAACCAGAGTGAGAGAGCCAAGGTCATGCTGACGGTTCACACGAAAGTCATCTGCACCAAAACTCGGAGCAAGATGAACGATACCTGTGCCATCTTCGGTGGTGACAAAATCACCCGGAACAATACGGAAAGGATCGCCAGTTTCGGGGCGATGCCACTTAATAAGTTGTTCGTATCGTATGCCTGATAATTGTTTTCCGGAATATTCAGCGATCTGTTGCCACGGAAGAGCCTTGTCGCCGGCCTTATATACTGAGAGACTGTCCTGCTTGTTTTCCGTTGCAAAAAATGCACTCATTCTTTCTTTTGCAAGAATGACAGTGATCGGAGTGCCGGAATAAGGATTGTATGTTTTCACAAGGCAATAAGCGATGTTTTCACCTACCGCAAGTCCGGTATTTGAAGGAAGCGTCCAGGGTGTGGTCGTCCACGCCATTACAAAAACATCAGTATCGGTCGCTTTATGCAGAAATTCCGATTTCTCGTTCCTGACAGTTTTAAAAAGTGCAACAACAGTTGTATCCTTTACATCTTTATAGCATCCGGGCTGATTGAGTTCGTGCGTGCTAAGTCCAGTCCCTGCTGCTGGAGAGTACGGCTGAATGGTGTAACCTTTATAAAGCAGTCCTTTATCATATAAACCCTTTAACAGATACCACAAACTTTCGATGTACTTGGTTTCGTATGTGATGTAAGGATGTGCCATATCGACCCAATAGCCCATCTTGTCGGTAAGTTCTTCCCAAAGATTTGTATATTTCATTACATCCTTGCGGCAGGCATTGTTGTAATCGGCAATAGAAATGGTTTTGCCGATATCTTCTTTTTTGATGCCAAGTGCTTTTTCAACTCCGAGTTCAATAGGAAGTCCGTGTGTATCCCATCCTGCCTTACGTTTTACAAGAAACCCCTTTTGCGTCTTATAACGGCAGAACAGGTCTTTAATAGCTCGCGCAATAACGTGATGTATGCCGGGGATCCCGTTTGCCGACGGCGGTCCTTCGTAAAAAACGTATTCCGGACGACCTTCGCCTTGTAACAGCGACTGCTCAAAAGTCTTTTCGCTGTTCCATTTCTCCAGCACATCCAGGTTGATCTGCGGAAGGTCTAACTTTTTGTATTCCTTGAATTTGTTACTCATATATTCTCAAATGTCCATGTTCAGAAAAATCGAGGCGCAAAGATAAGAATTTAGTTGGAAAGATTGAAAAGTTATAGCAATACCAACACGAAAAACAAAAAAGCCCCTGAAATTTCAGAGGCTTTCTTATATGTATTTTGATTATCGCTTACCTTACAATCACTTTTCTTCTGATCTCAGAATCCGGAGTAATGACCGATAACGTATAAATCCCATCGGCCAGACCCGAAACATCAATGCTTAAATTCCTTATACCGGAGTTGATACTTCCCGTTATAACTCTTTTGCCGCAGATATCAGTAAGGAAATACCCGGTGTTATAGTTATTTTCAGCAAGATTGACATAAAGGAAGTCATCAGCAGGAACAGGGAATACATCAATATTGCTAGTATTCTCACCGTCGATCCCAATAATTGTTATAGAAATGGTTTGGTAAGCCGTATCAATACCGCAGGCGCCTCCGACGATAAACATTACATCAAAATCTCCCAGCGTATCATATATATTTACAGGATTTTCCAACCCGGCAGTATTTCCGTCTCCAAAGTCCCAGTGATAATAATCGGTTGTGTCGCTAGGGGAAGTAGTATTTGTAAAAGTCACTTCATTCTGATTCATGACATAGGTAAAGCTTGCAACAGGAGCGAGGACAGGCGTTACAGAAAGTGATGAAGAGGGGCCTTGTCCGCATGAATTTGACGGGGTTACTGTAATAGTACCGGCTGTTGACCCTGCAACTACCTCAATTGTGTTTATGTTTGATGTCCCGGACCATCCGGATGGGAGATCCCATGTGTAGGTCACTCCGAAAACAAGTGTTACGCTATAATTAATAGTTGTTCCCTCGCAGGGATCAACTATTCCACTGATAGCCGACGGCTGGGCAGGAGCAGAATTAACAGTAATATAGCTTGTTATTGTTTTTGTTACAGGGCCGTTTCCATCATCAACGGTCAGAGTAACATCATATGTGCCGGCTGTATTATAAGTTACTATCGGGTTCTGTGCGGTTGATGTAGAAGGAGTGCCTCCGGGGAATGACCACGACCATGAAGTGGGGGTACCGCCTGTTGTCTGGTCAGAAAAGTTAACCGAACTGCCGGTGCAGACCACAATGGGTACACCGGAGAAATTTGCTTCAAGAGCTGAGGTATTCTGCCATTTCCATATTCCATCGGCAGTAGAGCTTGTATTGAACCACCCTGACCACCCAAGTGAAGAAGTCTTAAACTCAACCGCTACATGTTGTTCCGTGTCGATAGGGTTCCATGTTGTCCCGCCGTCCTGACTGAAAGAGGAGCCATCCGTTCCGGTAGAAAAGATTATATCAGTTCCTTCAACCCAGCATAGTCCACTCGTTTTAACTGTTCCGGTGATCGTAACCTGTGTCCATGTAGATCCTCCGTTCGTGCTTCTGTAAACGACGGATGTATTACTTACGATAAGACCGTTATTAGCATCTTTGAAAGACAGGTTTCCTCTGACCGTTCCGCCAAAATCTGTAAGAGGGGACTGATATACCACCCAGTTCAGACCGCGGTCGGGTGACCTGTAAATTCTTCCCTTGTTAGTGGTAAACCACACAACATTTCCCACTACTTCTATCTGCCTGGTATAACCATATTCGCCTGAAAGCGGAGCCGGAAGATTAGCGCCCGGAACCAGTGTCCATGTGGTTCCTCCGTTAGTGGTCGTATAACATTCAAATTCGCTGTTTATGGGATCTCCCATGCAGAATCCATTATTTGCATCCCAGAAATAAACCACATTAGTAAAAGATGCTGCATTATTAAAAGTAGCTGTACTCTGGCGGATCCATGAAGTACCACCGTCAGTTGTTTTCCATATTCCACCGGTACCTGTTGTGTTTGGAAAAGCTGCAAGCCATGCTGTATTTGCGTCAAATGCATGAATCATAGATATTTCCAAAGTAGTACTTCCAAGATTAGCAGTTCCTGGCGTCCAGGTAGTTCCACCATTAGTGGTTTTTGTGTACTGTCTTATACTGGCTGTACCACCGGTACCATCATAAGCTGTAGCCCAAATAACATTAGCATCAACAATGGAAATATAATTTATTCCTCTGGATTGTACGGCAAATCCCGATGCCTGGCCGATCCATGCTCCGTATGGTTCAACAACAACATTTATGTAAGCGGTTTTTGTTTCAGTATCGGAACTTTGTGAATTCGTTACAGTCAGTGTCACATTATAAGTACCTATTGTGGTATATGTTATTGCAGGAGGTGTCTGCCCGGTATAAGATGAAGGTGTTCCTCCTGTAAACGTCCATAGCCAGCTGGTAATTGTATTGCCACCATCGCTCGAAAGATCGGTAAAATTGACCGAACCATTTGCAGAAATAGTATTATAGTCGGCAATGAACTGAGCATTGGGATCGCCTGTAAGTGTTGCCTGAACACATTGGGCAGCGGCATACGCATCTATTCTTGGACCAATGTTTTGGTTTATTATATGTCCTGTAGATATTATGCAATTTTCTATTTCCGTAGGAGACAATGACGAGTTGATACTCAGCATCAGCCCTGCCAGTCCTGCGGCAAAAGGAGTAGCCATTGAAGTGCCGCCCATTCTCCCGTAGTTATTTCCACCTGCAGTATAAACCGTGTTCAGCAAGCCGCTGTATGAATATCCGCCGGGAGAAGCAATATCAACCCAGGGAGTTGTGCCGTTGTAATTCGAAAAACTTGAACGAGAATCATCTGAATCAACCGAGCCTACGCATATAACATGATCATAACCGCCGGGGTAACTTATTGTAGTTACTCCGTCATTACCGGCTGCCGCAAAAAAGACAACACCGGGATAGTTATTAATGATTGTCTGCTCGGAGCTGTTAAATCCTCCCCCGCCCCAAGACATACTGACGACATTGGCTCCATTCTGGCAGGCCCACTGAATCCCGGAATAACCGTAGTAGACTGAACCACTTGAACCGTTGTCGGGAGTGCATTTTACGCCGATAAGTTCTACATTCCCGCCTAGAGAAGCCATTCCAATGCCATTGTTCACATCGGCAGTTGCAAGTCCTGCACAATGCGTTCCGTGCGACCATGTAAAGTCAGTGTTTGCGTCCTGGGGAGGTGTTGCATCATTATCACTGTCGGCCACATCACGTTCTCTGTATGTTGTAAGATCACTGTGCCCGCAAAATACAGCATTGTCGACTACTGCAACTTTAATATTGCTGCTTCCGAGGCTGATATTCCACGCCTGTTCTGCATTGACCTGGGTGAAATACCAATCGTTGGACAACTGGCTGTATAACGGATCATTCGGCACCAGGCTTATTTTCCTTATCGGGGATTTCTCGGCATACTCAATGAAAGACAGTTTTGCCAGATCCTTTATGATGTTGTCTATCTCTGAATAATTGGAAAAATACACCCTGAAAATTCTCATCAGCTGCGGCTTTTTGCTGTAATAACTCGGCCTTTCGAGTTTGGTCACAGAATACCCTGCCAAAGCATTCATGATCTCCGGATAGTCGTTGAAATCAACAAACAATTCGGTCTCGCTTTTAAAGGGAAGATTCCTGATAAATTCTGCCGACTCGATCGGCACATTGTCTTTCAGTTTAAAAAATACAACCCCGTCAAGAAAGCCGGGATCATAGGTCTGTGAATAACTGATGAACGAAAAAAGTATTGCCGGTAATACCAGCAGGAGGCGAATTGATTTCATACAGGTTTATGGTTTATGTTACTGTAAAGATATATTTTTATTTTCAATTATACAGACGCTTAAAAAAATAAAGGGTTGCATTTTATACTTGAAACAGTGTAAATTGTCGTGTTTTTTGTAAATGGTTAATGGGTTGGGCAACTGGTTTTTTCTAAGGTCAATAGTTGATGGGTTGAGCAACTGGTTAGGTAAAAGGTTTATAGTAATACGTTTTTAACAACTGACCAATGACTATTAACCAAACCAGCAGCCCAACCATACAACCAATTACCAAACTAGCCGCTCAACCTTTCAACCAAAACCAGATTGAGTTTGATACAACTATAAGGAGCAAAATTTCACAGACAACCCGAACAGTAGCTACTTTTTACTACAAACTTACTACTTCGGCCATCCCACGCACTGGCTAAGCAAAGGCTTCATGTCTTTTTTCAGGCCCAGCGTTTTGATGATCTTATCCCTGTCTATCCACCCTAATACCACCGAGGCAAGTTTTTCGGATGCAGCAAAAAGGTAAACGTTCTGGCTTATATAGCCCACGTCGGTTGCGGAATAAAAGTCTTTTGCATCTTTATCCAGGGCTATGCTCATTTTCGAATAGTCAGCCACAAAAACCAAAACAACTGCAGCATCGCCCACAAAGCCCTGACGTCCCATATCCGCACGGTTATCGTCATCAACGATAAAAGTAAGGGCATGATTTTTAAAATCGTATAAATAAGACCCCCCTTTCAGGTTGACATAAATGTCAATTTCCTGGTCATCCATTGCTGTTGGAGCCGTGCGCTTTCCGCTTTCGGGTCTGTTTATTCCGGATGCAGCCCAGAGAAGGTTCGACAGTTGCTGGTCGGTTAGTTCTTTAACTGCATCATATTCGCGTTGTGTCTTTCTTTCGTTAAGCGCCTGCATCAGCGGCATGCCTCCTGTCTTATCGGGAGCGGGAAGGCTTATGTTTTTGCTTTCCTGGCCTGATAATGCAAGGAAGAACATTGAGAAAATAATTAAAAATATTGTACGCATAGTTTTTAAAAGTTTAAAAGTAATATTTTCTACGGGAACTCGGTTCAATATTATGAGTGTGCCTTTTTTCTCATTCCGTTATGCTCTTGCGATATTATTAGCAAAGTATAAGTCAGTTTTAATGCCGGATTTTTTATTTTGAACTATGAAGTTTAATTTTCTGTGGATTTTGCCTGCAGTCAAAGACGTCAGTAATGTAAATATCTTTATTGATAACTCTATA
>CAZEWB010000018.1:0-15920 GCA_964515655.1 uncultured Bacteroidales bacterium | reverse complement strand
CTGCGCAAAGCTGCAAAAGATGAAAACATAAAAGGGATATATCTCAATTTGTCAACTCTGCAATGCGGCATGGCCACACTCGAAGAGATACGCAATGCAATCATAAAGTTTAAAAGTTCAGGCAAGTTTGTTGTTTGCTATAGTGATTATCTCTCGCAGGGCGCGTATTACCTTGCGACGGCAGCCGACAGTATTTTCCTGAATCCCGAAGGCGAACTGGAATGGAAGGGACTGCGTTCGGAAATCATGTTCTATAAAGGCACTCTCGAAAAACTGGGTGTTGAGCCGCAGGTAGTGCGTCATGGAAAATTCAAGAGCGCAATAGAACCTTTCACTCTTGATAAAATGAGCGATGCAAACCGCGAACAAATGACGAAATTAATTGGCTCTATCTGGGATCATATAGTGACACAGGTTTCAGCAGCCCGCAAGATAAGCGTGGAAGAACTGAATGCCATTGCCGACAGCCTTATGATAGGCGGCGCCCAGGATGCAGTTGACAAAAAGTTCATAAGCGGTATCATGTATTATGACGAATTTCTTGCAAAACTTAAAGCATTAAGCGGAACTGAAGAAGACGAGGCAGAACTTGTAAGCCTTACGGATTATGACAAAGCCGTTCTTCCCAATCCTGAAGAAATGCCAAAGGACAAGATAGCTGTAGTGTATGCATGCGGCCAGATAGACATGGGCGAAGGTGACGATGAAACAATAGGCAGCGATGCCCTTGCACGCACATTACGCGAAGTGCGCGAAGACACAACAATTAAAGCAATGGTGTTCAGAGTTAACAGTCCCGGTGGTTCTGCACTTGCTTCGGAAGTGATCTGGAGGGAAGTAACACTTATAAAAGCAAAAATGCCTGTTATCGTCAGCATGGGCGACCTTGCAGCATCGGGCGGATATTATATTTCATGCCCCGCAGACGTAATTGTTGCAAGTCCCACTACGCTTACCGGTTCTATCGGTGTTTTCGGACTACTGTGGAATGCAGAAAAATTATTTAATGAAAAACTTGGCATCTCAATAGATGTTGTTGAAACAAATCCAAGCGCCGGTATCGGAACTGTTACCCGTAACATGACAACAAATGAACGCGATTATCTTCAGCGTTCGGTCGAAAAGGTTTATGGAGTTTTCATTGGTCATGTCAGCAAAGGCAGGAATATTACAACAGCCGAAGTTGACAGCATTGGCCAGGGTCGTGTATGGAGCGGTGTCAACGGTAAAGACATAAAACTTGTTGACGTACTTGGCGGCCTCGAAAGTGCAATTGACATTGCAAAGCAAAAAGCAGGAATAACAGGAGAAGCACGAATAATTGAATATCCCGAAAAACTACCGTTCTTCGAACAGTTCATGAAAGACCTTGAAAACTCATCCGAAGCTTCCGTAAAGAAAGAACTTGGCGAGGCTTATCCTCTTTACCGTTCAATGAAGAACTTTTCTAAAATGCGCGGAGTGCAGACAAGGCTGCCGTTTGAGATAAGCATATATTAAACTTAGTGGCTTCTCCAGTCGGCAGTCTCCAGTCGGCAGTCTCCAGTCGGCAGTCGCGATTCCCCGGAGTCAGCCGACCGGGCCTGTAATGTAGTAACTACCGTCCGACAGGACTATGGTAATGTTGAAATTCAGAGTATCTCCTGATCTGGTGATAATATATCCGAAAAGATAGTATTCATCGTTTTCTGCGCCTGATAACGGATCAAAAGAATTGAAGCCAACCATTTCTATCTCATTAAAAACTTTCTTGCAGTATTTTTTGTAATTATCATCGTCCTTGAATTCCATGCCGGTTATATTCAAGATCTCGTAAACGTACTGAAAGTCGCTTATCCCAATTTCTTTCTGAGTTTCGTAGTGGTCAGGATCGCAAAGTTTGATTACATCGCTTTCGTTATGGCTGATCATTGCCTCGGCCAGGGTTGATGCCAGTTTGTATAAATCCGGATATCCGTTTGCCAGCTGATCTAAAACAGGAATTGTATCCTCCTCAACAAACTCGCTGCCCACTCCGTCTTCAAAGTTCTCATCCTTCACCAATTGCGACGTATCGGCTACTATATCATCAGCAGCAGAATTATTATTTTCCGTGATCTGGTTACATGAAACCAGAAACAAAAATGCAATAATGTAAATTTTACTTCTCATGTTTTTTCTTCAAAATTATTTAATTTGAATATATACACCAAATTGATCACTCTATCAATACAAAAGCTGCCCAAAAGTATGGATCATATTTCTTCCGCATTGCCTTCTGAGTCTCATTAAATGCTTTCCGTACATCTTTTAGTTTCAGAAAATTTTTGTAGAATGTTTCCATGAACTCAACTGTTTCTTTATCCGGCACCTGCCACAGGCTCATGATAATATAATTGACACCGGCCATTTTAAAGGCGCGCTGCAGGCCGTACACGCCCTCACTGCCCTTAATATCGCCAAGTCCAGTCTCGCATGCAGAAAGGACGACTAGATGGGTTTTAGACATATCAAGCTGGGTGACTTCCTGAGCAGTTAATACACCTTCATTATCTGTTCCGGCAAATGGTTCAGACCAGACTTTATTGGCACCGGCCATGACCAATCCCGAACGCATCAGGGGGTTTTTGTTTTTCACAAATTGCCATAAACCAAATCCGGTTGTTCCTCCGCGAAAAATAAGTTCATTTGATTTTTCCGTCTTTGCTTCCTGTTCTTTTTGCGTTTGTTCGGGATCGGGAAAAAAGAATCCGTGAGTTGAAACATGAAGAATATTGCAATTTGCAGCAATTGATTTTAAAGTATCTTCAGTCGCAGATATTCCTGAAAAATACGAAGTTCTGATTCTATTTTTATTAAAAAGTTTTGTAATGTTATCAGTTTCAGTTTTTGTACCCGGTAAATAATTCCATATTTTTTTTGTTGTGCTATCGGTTGAATACTCTATCCCGCCATAAACACCGGCCGTCAGGGTTGATTCCCAAAGTGTATTTTCGGGCTTCCGATAGCTATCGGAAGCAACTTTTCCTGTAGAACCGACCTGCTGTAAATTATAATTATCACACAAAAAAATACTTTTCCCCATTCCCAATGCCGAAAACGAAACTTTATGCAGAATACCGTCAGGGGAATAATATACTGTTTTTACATCTTTCAGATATGGTTCAATAGGCTGCCAGATCAGTTTATATAAATCTTCTTTTATATTTTTATTTGTTCCGTATACTGTATTAACGTAACTATTATTGTTATCCCCGGAAATGCCAAGAATGGCTTTTATTTCTTTTTCTTCAAAAAGGCGTATCATCTCGGGCTGTTGGCTTTCGGGTGTTATTATTAGTGCACAATAAGTGATTGTGTCACTCTTTTTACCTTCTGTAAAACGAATAAATTCAATTGCAGCTTCGCCGGGTTTAAGACTCTTTTTTACACTTTCCCAAGTCATGCTTTGGAGTTTTTCAAAATCACTGAATACCTGAGAACCTTTCACAAGTTCCTTTTCTATAGCATTTGCCTGCTGTTCTAATTCCTCCGAATTTTTATTGCGTTCTGCGATTTCTGTGGAATAGAGATTCGATATTTCTTTTTTCAATGCGATCCAGTTTTCATATTGCAAAATAAGGGCAGTGTCGTTGCTGTTCAATATGGTCATGCGCATGGCAGTTGATGATTTTAGCAATAAGCCCTTGTTTTTGACGACATTATTAAATACTATTTTGGTTATTCCCTGATCTTCTTTTTTTCTTTTCAATGAAAAAGAATAGAAATTTTCAAAATCGCTTGCCTGAGTTTTAAAAAACATTTCCTTTTCCTTCTCCGATAAAAATGCAAAATTTTGGGCGATGTTGCTGTTTATTATTTCAAGACACTGCAGATATAAAGGCTCAGCGGCAGTGTACTTGTCCTTCTTATCCTTTTCGGAGGATGCGGAATTCCCCATTGCCTCGTATAATACCGCCAGATTGTTTAAGGACGTTGCAAAATCAAGGTGTTTTTCGCCAAGAACTTCTTTACGGATGTTTTTTGCCTCCAGATACAAAGGTTCGGCAGCCTGGAAATTACCTGCTGCATCGTATAAACCGGCGAGGTTGTTCAGAGATGTAGCATAATCGGGGTGTTTTTCGCCCAGAGTCACTTTTCGGACGTTCTTTGCCTCCAGTAATAGAGCCTCAGCTGCAGGGTAATTTCCCATTGCCAGGTATAATTTGCCGAGATTGTTCAAATAAAAAGCATATTCGGGATGTTTTTCGCCCAGAGTTTCTTTAACCAGTTTCTTTGCCTCCTGCAACAAAGGTTCAGCTGCTGAGTAATTGCCCATTGACCAGTATAATACAGCGAGATTGCTTAAGGGAAGGGCATAATCGGGATGTTTTTCGCCCAGTACTTCTTTATAGATGTTCTTTGCCTCCAGCAACAGAGCCTCAGATGCAGGGTAATTACCCATTTCCTGGTATAATACGGCGAGATTGTTTAAAGATATTGCATAGTCAGGGTGTTTTTCGCCCAGAATTTCTTTACGGATATTCTTTGACTCAATATACAAAGGCTCGGCTGCGGAGAAATTTCCCATTTCCCAATATAATTGGGCAAGATCATTCAAACATGATGCATAATAAGGATTCTTTTCGCCAAGTACTTCTTTAAGGATGCTTTTTGCGTCCAGATATAAAGGCTCGGCAGCCGGGTAATTGCCAGATACATCATACAAACTGGCCAGACAGTTTAGAGTTGTTGCATAATCAGGATGTTTTTCACCCTGAATGGTTTTTCTGATTTCCTTCTCTTTCTTGCAGTATTCAATTGCAATTGCATATTTACCCATGTAATAGTTGATATCCATTATTGCTCTGAGCATATTGGCATACAGGGTATCGTTTTCGCCTGTTTTTTCTTTTACAGCCTGCAGGGATTTTTCAGCATACACAAGGGCGGTGTCGTAGCTTTGTTTTTGCAGATATATTGCCTGGAGTGAGTCGTAATACTGCCACGTTTGCGAAAAACAACTGTTACATGAACCGTATACAATTATTATAAGAAATAATATTTTTTTCATTGATAAAAACTTTTACAAATATAACTATTCAATCAGAACAAACGCAGCCCGGAAATCAGTTATCAGTACACAGTTATCAGTAATCAGTGACTTTTCTGTATGGTCAGCGTATCCAATTATCGCCGGAAAATCGGAACACTCAGGAACGCCACTCTCCTCACTGATCACTGATTACCGATCACTGATTACTGTTACTCCACCAAAACAAACGCCGCCCAATAATACGGATCATACTTTTTCCTCATTGCCTTTTGTGTTTCGTTGAAGGCTTTACGAACATCTTTCAGTTTCAATAATTTTGTGTAGAAAGTTTCCATAAATTCAACTGTCTCCTTGTCGGGAACCTGCCATAGACTCATGATAATGTATTTAACACCGGCCATCTTAAAAGCACGCTGCAGGCCATAAACACCCTCGCTTCCTTTGATGTCGCCGAGGCCGGTTTCGCATGCTGAAAGTACCACGAGGTCACATTTGCGGAGGTCCATTACTGCAACTTCTTCGGCGGTAAGCATACCGTCTTCGCAGCCGATAAAAACATCATCATTCCAGACTTGATTGGCTCCGGAAAAAACCAGACCCGAACGCATAAGAGGGTTTTTATTATTGACGAACTGCCACAATCCGTAGCCACGCACACCGCGGAATTTTACCTCTCCGCTCTCATTCTCACTCTGTGTGATTCCCGGTTCGGGGTAAAAGAAGCCATGAGTTGAGATGTGCAGCAGGTTGCATTGCTGTGCTAATTGCTTGAAGTTTGCCTCGCTGCCCGAAGTATCGGTGAACAGAACAACTTTTCCAAGTTGCTTATCAAGAAGTTTTTTAATGTTGTCTGCCTCTGTCCGGGTTCCTTCGAGATACGGCCATAACTCTTCCTTTGAATCCGGAGTATTATATTTTAACCCTCCGAATATCATTGCCGATGTGTTTTTCCCGGGGCTGAAGTTTTCGGGTGTTGCTGTTTTTGCAGTACTTGTTTGTTCGCGTATATCAAATACATCGCAGAGGTATGTTTCGTTGTTTTTTAGCAATGCGGAAAAACTGATCTTATGCAACCATCCCGAAGGAGAAACATAAACCGTTTTTGAATTCTGAAGTGTTTTCTCGAGCGGGAGCCATACAAGGCTGTATAATTTTTTTGCAGTCTCACTTTTCTTACCGTAAAGTACACTTGCCTTATTGCCGGATGATTTAAGAAGATCCACAAGTTCTTTCTCTTCGAACAATCTTATCATTTCAGGAAACTCAGCACCGGGAACAATTACAAGAGCATAATAACACACACTGTCGCCGTCTTTGCCTTTTGAAAAATTAATGAACTCAACTGCAGCTTCACCCTTGCCGAGACCTTTCTGAACATCCCTCCATGTATGGTTCTGGAGTTTTTCAAAATCGCTGAAGACCTGTGACCCTTTTACAAGTTCCTTTTCAAGTTCGTTTGCCTGCTTTTCAAGTTCATCGACATTCTTTTTTCTCTTACTTATCTCAGTCCTGTATAGTTTATCAATGTCCTTGCGGAGACCTATCCACCTGTTGTATTTGTCGGTAAGCAGCGAGTCGTTACTTCCTAATACTGCAGAACGCATGGCAGTGGACGATTTCAGCAACAACCCTTTTGTGCGGATTATGTTGTCGAAAACATATTCAGTAATCCCCGGATTTTTTTCTTTCCGGTCTGATGCAAATTCATAAAAAGCAGCATAGTTCCCTGCCCTTGTCTTAAAATACATCTCCTTTTCTTTTTCTGAAAGAAATACAAAATTTCTGATAACTGAATTATTAATTATCCCCATGCCTTCAAGAAAAAGCGGTTCGGCACTCTCCATGTTTCCTGTAAGATAATAAAGCAATGCAAGGTTGTTGACAGATACCGCATAATCGGGATGCCTGTCGCCAAGTATCTCTTTTCGTACCTGGACAGATTCTTTGTAAAGTTGTTCTGCTTTCGGGTATTCCCCTGTTTTTTTATAAAGGTTTGCCAGATAATTTAAAGTACGTGCATAATCGGGATGTTTTGTGCCGAAAGTCTCCTTGTAAAAATTCAAAGCCTGTATATACAGGTTTTCTGCATCATAATATTTTTCCGTTAACCAATAGTAATAAGCCATATTCACAACAGACCCGTTGTAATCAATATGCTTTTCGCCTAAGACCTCTTTACGGATCTGCAAAGCTTCGAGCAGCATTTTTTCAGCTTCAGCATATTTTTTTTCCGATTCATAATGTATTGCAAGATTATTAAGCGCATTGGCATATGCCTGGTGACTTTTCCCAAAAACTTCCCTGTAAATTTCCTTTGCTTTTACGAAATATTCCTCCGCCATCGCATCATTGCCCATCGCATCGTATAAAGTTGCCATATTGTTTAATGTCATGGCATAGTCCGGATGTTTTTCGCCGTATGCTTCCAGATATATTTTTTTTGCTTCGGAATAATAATGTTCGGCAAGAGGGTAGTTGCCGGTGGAAAAATATAATCCCGCAAGGTTGTTGAGTGACATAGCATAGTCGGGATGATTTGTCCCCTGTATCTCTTTACGTATGTTCATCGACTTGATGTAAAGAGGTTCGGCTGCAGAAAAATTTCCCATGGTCTTGTAAAAGATCGCAAGATTATTGACGGAAGTGGCATATTTTGCATTATTCTCTCCATATACTTTACTAAAGATAAGGGTAGCTTCATTCATATACTTTTCCGCCAGAATATAGTTCCCCATTTTATTATATAAAGCAGCAAGGTTATTCAATGACATTGCATAAGGAGAACTTTCCGTACCAAGAACTTCCTTGCGGATATTAAGCGCTTTTACGTATAACTCCTCGGCTTCGGAGTATCTGCTTTTCGATTCGTACAAGGCAGCATGATTATTAAGGCAGAGTGCATAGTCCGGATGTTTTTCCCCGTAATTTTCTTTGGCAAGTCTCACACATACCCCGTAACAATATTCAGCAGAATCGTACATCGAAAGTGAGTTCTTATAAAGATATCCCATGTTATCAAGGCTCCTGATCTGTTTTTCGGGATTCTTTATTTTTATTGAAATATACAGAGCCTTTCTGTACATCGTGATCGCTGTTTTAGGTTGCTTTGCCTCTATATCCCGTCCTGTACTTATCAGCAACTCTATCGAAGCGGTGTCTTCCTTTGCATTTTTCACAAGCATCAGGAGGCTGTCGGTATTATTTTGAACCTGGGAAAACGCATAACAGGTACATAAAACATTACCCAGAATAAATAAATATGAAATAATTGACTTCATGCTTACCTGATTTTCAAACTCAAAGATATTTAATTTTTCAATTATTGGAGATTATAAAAATAATACAATGTCTTAAACAATTACATATACCACAGTCTTTTAATATCTATATCTTTAAATTTCGCAGCCACTAACGTGTATACATACTGTTTCTGTTATTACTGATATCTTAATTTACTCAGGCTTACATATTTTAAGGAGACACCAACAGATTTCCATTACCTGATTTTTTTCCAACAACAATCAAAAAACAAATTTCTTAATTAATTTATTGTATGATTTTATTATATTTGTGTTATTAATATTGTTTTTATGAAAAGGATAGCATTAAAAGTTTTAACTGGACTTCTTGTTCTAAATACCTTCTTATTAAATGCCAATAACCTATCAGGAAGTAGCAACGGCGGATTTATTGAGAACAAAGGCCAGGTAATGGATGCAAAAAATATTTTTCATCCGGAAGTTAAATATTACTATGGGACTGACGGTAATGTTATGTATTTTGAAGAAGGACGAGTTGTTTGTGTTTTTTCAAAACCTGAAACTTATGATTTTACTCCATTTGAAGGAAATCAAAGAGCAATTGACAGCATAAAAGGAAGACTGGGAAAATATATACAGAGAATTGATATTGAGTTTACCGGTTCAAATCCCGGTGCAGAAATCACAGCAGAGAAACAACAATCATATTACACTAACTTTTTTCTTAATAAAAGGGAAAACATACAGAATGTAAGTTCATTTGAATCAGTCTGCTATAAAAACATCTACGAAAACGTTGATATCATTTTTTATACATATAAAGGTGGTGTAAAATATGACATTGTACTTCACGAGGGAGCGAGGATAGAAGATATCCGCATCAGGTACAACGGGGCCTCTGAAATAAATATTACCGATAGTAAACTTCATATTAAAACATTATATAAAGACCTTACAGAAGATATTCCCTTCGCTTATTATGATGGCAACAGCAAAAACAAAGCTGAAGTAACATACATTCTCGAGAATGATGTGATTGGCTTTTCTTCGGCAATCAAGGATTTCTCATCATTGACAATTGACCCGATCCTGATTTGGGCAACTTTTTTCGAAACCGCAACAATGGGGGGAAATCTTGATTACGATTCCAATATCTCTGATGATTTAGGAAATCTATTTATATACGGACGTTGCGACAACTCCGCCAATGATTACCCTTTGGTCAACCCCGGCGGATCAGCATACCAGCAAGCCGCTACCAGCAACGATATGTATTTTGCCAAGTTCAACCCAAACCGCTCACTGGTTTGGGCAACTTATTTCGGAGGTAATACAGCTTTGGATTGGTCGCTTGGCACTGGGGTTATGGCCATTAGTGGAAACATACTCCATGTCGTGGGGGATCAGATGGCTACCAATGCACCACATCTCAATGGCGGAGGTTTCTATTGGGACGCTGCAAATGACAGGCCCTTTTATCTGCGTTTTGATAAAAATACTGGACAATTATTGCATTCGACAAATGTCGGGACTGGATACTATCACAGTATTGCAACCAGTCCAAGTGGGCAAGTTGCGATAATGTATCACGCTTACAATTTTAACACAGTGCATGTTGTAAATAGAGGTGGGGCGTACAATCAGGCAGCCAATGGAGGTGGTATAGATCTTTTTTTAATGCTTCTCAACAACACATATACACAGATATGGGGAACATGGCTGGGAGGCCCAGGTGGACAAGAAGATGCTAATATTGCATTTGATGCTAATAACAACTTGTTCTTTGTAAGTGAAGTGTCCTGGACTGGAACCAGTACCGCAGCGAATGAACATCTGGTTGCAGGTGGTGGTTATTATCAGACTGCATATGCTTCAGAAGATATAATGATTGGAAAATTTACCAGTGCCGGGGTTTTATCCTGGAATACTCTTTATGGCGGTAATGCTTATGATGGACTTAATAGCCGCATGGGAAACGGAACGAGAGTAATTGTGAATCCTACAAACAATGAAATTATAGTGATCGGAGGTACCAACAGCAGCAATCTTCCTTTAATGAATCTTGCAGGTGCATATAATGAAGCCTGCCCTTCAAATGTTAACCCTTCAGGCGGGTCATTCGATGACTTCAGTAGTTTTATATTAAAGTTTTCAAATAATGGAGTAAGGCAATGGACTACATACTGGGGAGGGCTTCCTTTTGGCGGAGATCTGCTATATGATGCCAAGTTCACGGCATGCGACAAACTTATTTTTTGTGCCAGAACACAATCTTATACTACTATTCCTCTAGCAGGGTACTACAATCTGGCCGCAGGCGGTCAAAGTTACATGATGCAGATGAATAACAGCTATGCTGCTGAATGGTCGTCTTATATTGGCAACCAAACCGGAGACCCTATAATAACTTATACTCCATATGGTACCAGATTGTACTTTACTTCCCGAACAAACAGCAATTCTGAAACCACCATTGATCCGGGTGGTGGGGCTTATTATGATGGTTCTTTTGTTGGACCCCACTATGCAGCGTATTATATTACTGAATTCAGCATCAGTTCATCTCCTCCGCCCATAACGGGCCTGGCGTCTGTTTGTCAGGGCCAGTCGGGTGTTACTTACAGCATTACTGCTGTAACCGGCGCAACGGACTACGCATGGACTGTCCCTGCAGGAGCAACAATAACAACAGGACAGGGGACAACAAGTATCACTGTAACCTTTGGGTCCAGCGGAGGGCAGGTAACTGTTACAGTAACTGCTCCATGCGTTCAGACTACACCATCCAGTATTACAGTTAACGTAAACACAAACTCTGTAGCACCAACATCAGCCTCAGCATCACCTGCCTCAATCTGTTCAGGCGGTTCTACATCCCTTTCTTTTATCGGAGGCTCGCTTGGCACAGGAGCCACATGGAACTGGTACTCGGCAAGTTGCGGAGGCACTTCTGAAGGAACCGGGACATCAATAACCGTTAGCCCGACAGTAAATACAACATATTACGTAAGAGCCGAAGGGGACTGCAATACAACTGCATGCGTTTCTGTTCCCGTTTCTGTAAACCCCAACGCCAGTATTGGTTCAGTTACGGGCACAAGTCCTATCTGCAGCGGCGCAACCACAACTTATACTGCAAACTCTGTAGTTCTGGGTGGTGGTACCGGTGCATGGAGCAGCAGCAATTCAGGTATAGCATCGGTAAATTCTTCCGGTGTTGTTACCGGAGTTTCTGCAGGTACATGTAATATCATTTACACAATAACTGGTGGTTGCGGTGGTAATGTTTCGGCTCAGCAGGGTATAACAATTACTCCTAATGCCAGCATAGCATCTGTATCCGGTTCAAGCCCGATATGTATTGGCGCTACTACAACTTATACAGCAAATTCCGTAGTACTCGGAGGTGGCACAGGTGCATGGAGCAGTAGTAATTCAGGAATAGCATCTGTTAATTCTTCAGGTGTTGTTACAGGTGTTTCTGCAGGTACCTGCAATATTATTTACACAATAACCGGTGGGTGCGGTGGAACTGTTTCTTCACAACAGGGTATTACAATAACTCCTAATGCCAGTGTTGCATCTGTTTCAGGTACTAGTCCTGTCTGCATAGGAGCAACACCCACATATACCGCAAACTCAGTAGTACTTGGAGGTGGAACCGGTGCATGGAGCAGCAGTGCGGGTTATGCATTTGTTAACCCATCAACAGGAGCAGTTACTGCATTATCAGCAGGGACCTGTGATATCATTTATACTATCACGGGAGGATGCGGAGGTACTGTATCTGCACAGCAGTCAATAACAGTTAATCCAAATGCCAGCGTCGGATCGGTTTCCGGAGCAAGTCCGATTTGCGCAGGCGCAACAACAACTTATACAGCAAATTCTGTAGTGCTTGGCGGAGGCTCGGGTGCGTGGAGCAGCAATAATACAGGTATTGCAACAGTCAATTCTTCAGGTGTTGTTACAGGTGTTTCCGGAGGAACCTGCAATATTATTTATACGATTACGGGTGGGTGCGGAGGAACCCCGACTGCGCAGCAAAGCATTACCATTACACCTAATGCAAGCATTGTTTCGGTTTCCGGAACAAGTCCTGTTTGCATTGGAACTACACCCACATATACGGCAAACTCTGTTGTATTGAGTGGAGGAACCGGAGCCTGGAGCAGCAGCGATAATGGTATTGCTACGGTCAATTCCTCAGGAGTTGTTACTCCTGTGGCTGCAGGATCATGCAATATCATTTATACAATCACAGGTGGATGCGGTGGCACTGTTTCAGCCCAGCAAAATATCACAGTTACACCTAATGCCAGTATTGCTTCGGTATCCGGAACAAGCCCTGTTTGTATTGGAACAACGCCAACATATACTGCGAACTCTGTTGTATTAGGCGGTGGAACCGGCGCATGGAGCAGCAACAATACAGGCATCGCAACCGTCAATTCTTCAGGAGTAGTTACAGGAGTTTCGGGAGGCACGTGCGATATTATTTTCACAATAATCGGAGGTTGCGGAGGAACACCGACTGCACAACAAAGTATAACTATTACTCCTAATGCTAGTGTTGCTTCTGTTACAGGTAACAGTCCCATTTGTGCAGGTGCAACGGCAACTTATACTGCAAATTCGGTAGTGCCTGGCGGAGGTACAGGGACGTGGAGCAGCAGCGATATCGCATACGCAACTGTTAACCCCGCTACCGGAGTTGTTACCGGTGTTGCTGCAGGAACCTGCAATATCATTTATACCATATCCGGAGGTTGCGGAAGCCCTGTATCGGCACAACAATCAATAACCGTGAACACAGAATCATTCGCACCGACTTCTGTTGGTGCAAATAATAACAACATTTGCAGCGGAACAACGGTAACTCTGACTCTTTCCGGAGGCTCATTGGGTACAGGAGCAAGCTGGTTCTGGTATTCGGATGGCTGTGGCACTACCTTAATCGGAAGCGGAACGACAACATTAAATGTAACACCATCTGCAACCACAACTTATTTTGTAAGAGCTGAAGGCACATGCAATACCACAACCTGTGCACAAGTTACAATTACGGTAAATACAGGATCTACAGCCCCTGCATCGATCACCGCATCACAGACCTCAGTTTGCAGCGGCACATCTGTTGATCTGACTTTGGTCGGAGGTTCTCTCGGTTCAGGCGCATCGTGGGAATGGTATTCAGGAACCTGCGGGGGGACTCCTCTTGCTTCCGGTGTTACGTCTGTTACTGTCACCCCGACAATGACTACCCAATATTTTGTAAGAGCTGAAGAGACATGCGGAAATACAATATGTGCAAACGTTACCATACAGGTAGACGATCCTTCTGTTGCACCAACTTCAATAACAGCATCCGAAACAATAGTATGCAGCGGAACAAGTATTGACCTGGCTGTATCGGGCGGCACACTTGGTTCCGGTGCTACATGGCAATGGTATTCAGTAAGCTGCGGAGGCACACCTGAAGGAAACGGTTCCTCAATAACAGTAACACCTACAGCAAACACTTCGTACTTTGTAAGAGCGGAAGGAAGCTGCAATACTACAGCCTGTGTCCAGATTGATATTACTGTAAAAGAAGCATCTATTGAAGCATCTTCAATATCAGTCAGCCCCAATCCGATCTGCTCGAATGGCAGTACTACACTTACACTGAGTGGCGGGTATCTTGGAACAAATGCAACATGGCAGTGGTACGAAACAGGTTGCGGTGGTATTTCTGCAGGAACGGGAACGAGTATTCCTGTCAGTCCGACAACTACTACGACTTACTTTGTAAGAGCAGAAGGCGAATGTAATATTACTAATTGTATCAGCACTCAGGTAAATGTAATTACAGCCCCGGATCCGGGACTCGATACAAGCGCTTCCATCTGCGCTTCGGAAAACAATGTTTATCTTATCGATCACCTTGGCGGAACTCCTGATGCAGGAGGTATATGGATAGACCCGTTAAATGTTCAGATAACACAACCGATTGACGCCAGTTCGGCATTACAGGGAGTATACCTTTACATCGTTTCTGGCACAGCACCGTGCCTTGCGGACACGGCAGAACTTGATCTGACTATCGTGGAGGCTCCAAATGTAGATAGCGTTATAATTACAGCAAACACTATGTGTAATGCACCTTATAACGGCGAAGCAGAGTTCCAGGTCTCAGGTGCAGGCGGCAGTTACGATTACATTGTCGACGGAGGTGCTTCACAGACAACACCTGTATTCTCCGGATTACAGGCCGGCAGTCATACATACAATATCACAGGCGCAAATACATGTACCACAACCGGCACCTTTAATATCACAAGCAATACCGGTTTTGTGATAGACTCGCTGGTATATGAGGACATTTCCTGTTACGGTGATATAAATGGTTCGATCTCCATTTACGCTCCGGGAGCAGTTTCATACAGTATTGACAACGGAGCAAATTTCGTTGCAACAAATACGTTCACCGGTCTCGATGCCGGATTATACAACATTATCGTTGTTAACGGAGGCAACTGCCAGGCATTTCAGAACGCAACAATTTACCAGCCTGTTGCACTTGTCACTGACACTTTTGTCTACCCGGCTGTATGCGGACCAACGGGTTCTGCGCAGATAGTATGTTACGGCGGTACGCCTGCATACAATTATTTATGGGACGGAGGGGCTGTTTCCCAGATACTGACAGGACAGATCCCCGGAACTTATTTTGTTACAGTAACTGATCAGAACGGTTGCACTATCACTACATCTGCAATTGTCGGCTCCCAGCCCGGAACGGGCAGTGCATCTGTAACCGATTACGGTCATGTTACCTGTAATGGTGAATCTAACGGATTTATTGAAGCTGCCATGAACTTTGGTATCGGTCCTTACACATACACCTGGCAGCATGATGCAATGCTTGATTCTGCAATAGCAGACAGTCTTCAGGCCGGAATGTACTACGTCACCATACTTGATGCTTACGGTTGTGTTGCTTCTACTAATTTCACTATCACTGAACCGCCGGTTTTAAGCGCCACTTATATTATCTACGATGCAACATGCGGGCCTACCGGTTCAATTTCCATAACAACAACAGGAGGGACTTCACCTTACGTATTCATCTGGAGCAACGGAGGTAATACTAATAATATTACAGGGCTCCAGGCAGATTTCTATTCATTGACAATAACCGACAATCACCTATGCCAGATACTGCTCGACAGCCTTGAGGTCGAGGAACTGGGGGGCAGCGGGTCAGCTCTTGTTACAAATCTCGTTAACATTTCCTGCCAGGGGCAAACCGACGGCAGCATTACCGTTTCCATGCCTTTAGGATTCCCACCGATAACATACAACTGGTCGCACGACACTATACTGAACTCTCCAACAGCTCCCGATCTTGGACCTGGTCAGTACTATGTTACAATTACCGATTCTTACGGCTGTTCTGCTGTGGTGAACGGGACAATTACTGAGCCTACGGCATTATGGGGCAATTATTTCCCTGCACAGACGATCTGCCACGGAACTGCATCCGGAGGAGTTGACCTGACAATAACCGGCGGAACGCAACCATATTTTTACCTGTGGAACAACCTTGTAACAACCGAAGATCTGAATGGCGTTCCAACCAAAAACCAAACACACCCAACACA
>CAZEWB010000017.1:10675-15954 GCA_964515655.1 uncultured Bacteroidales bacterium | reverse complement strand
CTGTCGTGTCCTTTCCTTCCGACTGTAATTATACAGGTGAAGGCATGCCGGTGATAAAACTTTTCCTTAATAAATGGAAAAAGGAAGCTGTTTCTTCATTTCAAAAACAGACCGGGGCAACTCCGGAAATATCTGCCATGTGGAATGATCTTATAAATGCCCGGTACCCTTTCGGTAGCAGTAAAGCAATGCGTTCTGTTACACCGCTACTTACAACGCAATGGAATCAGAGTTATCCTTACAACATCGCCTGCCCTCCCGATGTCGCAGGATCAGGCGGATATACTTACGCCGGTTGTGTTGCAACTGCTATGGGACAACTTATGTTCTATCACCGCTGGCCAAATACCGGAACAGGTTCTTATACTTACGATCATCCTGTTTATGGAACTATTTCCGCTGATTTTGCAGCTACTACTTACAACTGGGATGCAATGCCCGCTGCTGTGTCCTCAGAAAACATGGAAGTCGCTACTTTGCTTCACCATATAGGCGTTTCGGTTGATATGGACTACGGCCCCAACGGATCGGGTATGTGGAATCACCATGCAGCATTATCTTTTCGTACATATTTCAAATACTGCCCCGAAACACGTTACATCTTCCGCGACAGCACAACACTGAACTGGGACAGTCTTGTCGTTACAAATCTTATTGATAAAAAGCCTTTGTATTATGCCGGATGGGAAGACACAACCTACACAATGGGACACGCCTTTGTATGCGACGGTTACGAAACTAACGACTACTACCATTTTAACTGGGGATGGGGCAGCAATTATGACGGCTACTTTTATACAGGCCAGATGAATCCCGGCGGCTCTAATTTCAACTTCTGCCAGGAACTCATTGTAGACATGTATCCCGATACTATTAATTATACTTACCCTGAATATTGCCAGGGATTAAAGGAGATAACAACTCCAGGCGGAACTTTTACAGACGGCAGCGGACTTAATAACTACCCTTCCGGTTCCGACTGTTCGTGGTGGATAAATCCCGCATGCGGCATTACCCCTGAATTATCCTTCGACCGGTTCGACCTGAACCCGCAGGATACGCTATATGTTTTTGAGGGCACTCCTTCCACACACTACCTCATCTCTTTTTATACAGGCGATGACCCTCCCTTGCTCAACAGCAGTACAACGCCAACTCTTCTCAGAACCGACTCCGGTTCGTTTTACCTTGAATTCCGTTCGGACAGCACAAACGATGGCTTTGTTGCAAGTTACAATACTACTTACTGCCTCGCTTATGATACATTGACAGAATCAGAAGGGAGCATTGCCGACGGAAGTGAAGCATGCAATTACAGAAAAAGCACTAACTGCAGATGGCTGATGCAGGTCCCCGGAACAAATTTTTATCATTTTACAACCGATGAGTTTGGCCTTTATAGTGGCTCAACCACACACACTCTGAAGATTTACAAAGAAAGTATAATATCGGCCAATCTCGTGTATACATTCACTTCCGCAAACCCTCCGCCTCCATCGTTTTCTATTGAAGCGACAAGACTGCATTTCCGTTTCTTCACAACATCTACAGGCTCAGGCCAGGGATGGTCATTCACATACAGTACTACTCAGCTTTCGGCAACAACGCAGGATTATAATCCCGTCTTCTATGTTTATCCAAATCCTGCTGATATCACTTCTGTAATTTTTACAGATGGTATAAGCGTCGTATCAATACTTACTCTGTTTGATGTCGCAGGAAAAAACCTCGGGTCTTATAACATCATTCCCGGAAATTCTGTTTCGATCGGTGTTGCTTTTCCCGGAATCAAACCCGGCTATTATCTTTTACAGGCATCAGGCAATTCAGGCACTTTCACTACCAGGTTTATTGTGGATTGAATACACTCTTCAAACTCTAACAATTAAAAGTGTCGGGTCATCCTAAGCCCACCAATGGGAACAAATAAGAAGCATAGAAGTATAAGGCGGAAAAGTCGAAGGATGTGCGAGGGATAGTGGGGCAATACATTGTAGAAGTCAGAACGAAAACCAATAGATGCAATATTTTTTTCAATGTTCTATGATGATCTTTCGATTAACAATATCATTATTATACCTGAGTTGCAAAATATATAAGCCATCAGGCAGGTGATTAAACTGAATACAATAAAAGTTTGCTGAAATATTATTTCCTGATAAAACAGTTTCACCCTGAATATTTTTAATACTGTATTCATTGGGTAACATAAGGTCGTCTTCGAACGAAAAACAAAGTATATCTTTAACAGGGTTAGGAAAAATACTAACATTATGAATTTCTGAATTTTCCCCGATATGTGTTACATCGCGATACCATGCATAATCTTTAAATATTATTCTGGGAGGAGTCATAGTAATTCGTACCCAGCCATATAATGTATCATTATTAACGACCAAACGCAGCCCCATAAATTTATCGTAAATATTATTCCATATCCCGGCACTACCTGTGTAATTATAACCACTAAACCAATATAATGAAAGCGTACTCATAGAATTGGTCCAGGCAAGGTCATTACTTAACATACAACCTGAGTACATTGGATCAGGATCAATTAATCCGGACTGAACCAGACAGACTTCACTGTTGTTTAAAGGTTCAACAGTAGCATTTCTGTATGTGTGCCCGGGACTTATCTGATAATATGACTGAAACTTATAATCATTTATTCCATCATGATTAAGGTCTAGCTCGTAGGTTTCAGTTTTTTCACCGCTACCCCACATCTCTATTAACACAGAGTCAGGATCAATGTCGAAATATGTAACACCCTGACCGCTGTTCATTCCTGTTTTAAAATATGATGGATTATGTAGTGTAATAATATTTGAATATGAAGAAATAGTACTGGAGTCGGAATATATACTATCCTTCATACTTAGTAAAAAAAAGCGGTAAGGGATATTTTCGGTTATAAACTCATTTAAATTGTCTTTGAGGGAATCAGTAATTGAAACGTTGACTGAGCTACCTGTACAGTATACCGTATCGTAACATCCCGATGGGAGGCTTAATGCGGTATTAATATTAAAAGCCGGAGCATCCTGCAATCTAACGCCATATATACGATATGGGTGAAAAGATGTATCTGCATATGCCTGCCTGAATGTGATTCTAAGATCGCTGCTTCCTCCGTTCTCTGAAATGTCTTCTGCGACAATACCCGAAGGAGGAAGAGCAGGAGTAACGAGCGAAAATGATACTGATGGCAGAGACAATGTACTGACATTTGCAATTACACCATCTGCAACTGAGAAAACAAAAACAACATAGTTTGTTTTATGCAGTAATAATTGACCTTTATAATCTTTCAGTGTATCTGAAATCATTGTACACTGCTGGCTTGCGCCATTTGGTATTAATGTATAATAATTCCCCACAGAAACTAAAAGAGCAGAATCAGAATTAAAAGTTCCTGAACTAATAGATTTAACAAATAAAACCCTATATTCTGAAATTCCTGACTCATCTGCCGCTTTGCTAAATGATATCTGCAGGTTGTATGTTGTTCCTCCCAGATACGTTTTTGCAACAGTCAGGTTAGTAACCGGCACGTTAGGTGATGTTAATACCAATCTTTCCGAAGGAGTAGAAAGCAGAAAAGTATCTGGACTAAGCGTATCATATACTGTGAGGATAAAAATATTATACGGGATAAACTCCTGTATCATATCTCCGTTTTTATCTCTTGAGTCAGGCAACAATGAATCCGAGATATTAAAACCGTCAGTTTGAACTTCAAAATAGTTTAATGAGTCAATATTTATTGCATCATTTATTGAAAACGATGGCGATTCAGATTCCTTAACAACAATAATTCTATATACCTCAACATGCGATTCATCTACCATCTTATCAAACTCAATCTTAATGTCGCTGCCATTTCTGTTATTACTGATATCCGATACTTTAAGATTTTCAACAGATGGAATAATCCCATCTCCTGCAATTATGTGCGGCTGTACTGAATAAGCATAATCTTTAATCTGTACCTGCCCTGCCATTCCGTTTAAAGTAATATATAGTCTGATCCAGCCATACAAAGTGTCGTTTTGCGAAATGAAACGAAATGCCAGAAATCTGTCAGGAGAGTTATACCATTCACTGGTTTGTCCATATTGAAATAATGTAAGTGTTGATGATATCCACGGATCATTCTCATCAATTGTATCTCCATAATTTAAGGCATCTGCGTATGTTGAATTATTTATAAATTCAGTTTGGTTCAAAGGTTCCACACGAGATCTAAAGATAAGATAATCGTTTAAATTTCCAATCTTAAATTCCGGTACAGAATCGTTATTAACATCTACCTCATAATAATACCATATATTAACCATGGGTGCAGTCAGATAAACATCAGGATCGATATTGGTATATATTGTTTGAGCATGTATTGTTTCTGGGGATATACAAAACAAAAGTATAGTACTAAACACAACCTGAATTGCTTTATACACTTTAAAAGTATTTGATCTACAAATATAATGAATATCAGAATGTAAATCAAGTTTTTCTGCTGTACGACCATTTCGTGATACGCACAGACTACAACCTGTTCTTAATAACTATCCCCGCACTATCCTTCATCTTCTTCAATCCAGTCCGTAAAATATTTGTATTACTGCATAGTTCCTTAAACTCCTCTTCCGATAAATTCAACCATTCTTCAAGGCTGAGTCTGGTGTGAGGAAGTGTAGTAAATATCTCCGATACATTATTATTATTACGTTCATTCCACGGACAAACATTCTGGCATATCTCGCAACCATAAATACTGTCCTTCATTTCTGAAGCGATTTCTTCAGGGATCGCTCCCTTGTTTTCTATTGTCTGATATGCTATGCATTTCCCTGCATTAAGAATACCAGGATAATCAATAGCAGCAGTGGGACAGGCATCAATACACATCCTGCATTTTCCGCAGGAACGCACATTATTTTTAACAACAGGTGCAAGTTCAATATCTGTCAATATCCCGCCGATGTATAATTTCGTACCGAGTGAAGGGTTTACTATAAGACAGTTTCTGCCCTGCCAGCCAAGTCCGGCACGTACAGCCCATGCTTTTTCCATTACAGGTTTTGTGTCGGCAAATGTTTTCATTAAAAAGCCGGAACCGGCTACAGACCTTATCTCACTTGTAAGAATTTCAAGTTTGTTCTTTAATATGATGTGATAATCAACACCACAAGCGTATTCCGAAATAAAAGAATTGTAATCTTTTTGTCTGTAATTAAGGATAACCACAAAACACAACCAAACACACCCAACAC
>CAZEWB010000017.1:1758-10665 GCA_964515655.1 uncultured Bacteroidales bacterium | reverse complement strand
TAAGGATAACCACAATCACCGAACGGCATCCCTCAAGCATCAGTCTCGGGTCTACGCGTTTTTCGGAATTATTATGCATGTATTCCATTCCCGCTGCGTAGCCCTTTGTCAGCCACTCATTAAAACGCTCCGACTCCTTATCTAAAAATCCTGCGGGAACGATACCGGCATCGCTGAAACCAAGCGATAACGCTTTTTCAATTACAAATTCCGATAGTTCTTTTGGTGACATCATACAAGCCTCCTTGCAACAGTATCTGATTTAAGATTCATTGTCCTGAAATCAAATTTCTCCAATAGTACCAGCCCCGGTCTCATACCCGGTTCTATTTTCCCATACACATTCTCCACTTCAAGAGCAACGGCGCCATTATAAGTTGCCCACTGCAGGGTCTGGTCGAATGTAAGATTGGGAAATTCATTCTGCAACAACTTCATTTCCGACAACATGTTTAAATCATGATTCGAAGCCAGGCTATCTGTTCCAATGCATATCCGGTTCGGGTCAAAAGCAAATAGATCCGGCAAATTACCGCTAATAAATTTATTCGAAACAGGACAAAGCACCCTGAAATTTTCGGGGAAAAGGTTATTCATTTTCTCAACATCATTCCTTCCGGCAAATGTATTATGTATAAGAAGAAGTTTATGCCCTTTCGGAAAAAGATTCCTCATCATTTCGTAAAACCCGGATTTTGTTATTGAGGGTTGCTCTGGTCCCATTTCCCTTAGTTTCTCTGCAAGTTTACCGGAAGAATCTTTAAAATACTGAACTTCTTCTGATGACTCCATGTAATGAAGTGAAGATATTTTCTCATTCTTAAGGATATCCTTGAGGCCTTCATACAACTTATCAGACAATGAATAGAGCGCATGCGGAGTAATATAAGAGTTCGAATACAATTGCTTCAGTTCCCCGGCCCTGCTTAATATCGCTTCTGAATCGCCAGATCTGAGGCCGAAAACTTCTATAAAATTTACATAATGAATCTTGCTGCTTTTTTTAATTTCGCTTGTAGCGGAAGTATTAATTATATCGGCACATACGGATACTCCTTCCTTGTACATCTTGTTGTCATACATCGAAACACAGTCACTGGCCTTTTCTGAATTCTCGTTTCGCTTTTTTGTCATCTGTTCCAGAAAGCCAGCCATGCCATAATTTCCCCTGAAAACATTCTTAAGATACGACAGTTCGAGATGACAATGTGCATTAACAAAACCCGGAACTATTACTCCGTTATAATATTCTGTATTGAAATCCTCGTGCCCGGCAATTGACTTCTCAACCGAAAGGACAGTGCCGTCTTCAGCAATATGAACTATACCATTGGCAACAGTACCGGATGAAACCGTATAAATAAAGTGAGCCGATATTTTGCGGTGTGCATTCATTATACACGTTTACTCATAAATTTTGTATACACTTTGCCGGTGACTTTGCATAATAAATGACTTACGCCGGCCTTCAGGCCGGTGATTTGAAACAAATAAAATATACGGGCTTTAGCCCGAAACAAATCTCTCAAAACCATATTTCGTTATAAAATCGTTGTACTCATCCTTAAAACTGATTTTTCGTTCTGGTTTATAATTTCACCTATTCATTTTGACAAAGAACTTTTTTCGACATTTTCGTTAATAATAAAAAGTTTAAAAACAATACAGGAACTCATCAAAGATAAATATTTATTGAAGATCTTTTGCTGTATCGGCAGGAGTCAGCTTACTCTTCTCTTCTTCGAGATAATTCTGCACATCCTTATAAACGTCAACAAAATCATCCGTCCTGCGCGAATAATATTCAACGGTCTTGCCGAAACTTTCTCTGTCGGTATTATGTTTCTTAAGTACGCTCTTATAATACAAACCGATGTTAACGGGCATGGCCTGCTGATTTAATGCATAGTGCGACTGGATGGCCTCGGATATCTGTAATTCGGCAAGTATCACAACAAAAGTGTCACATTGTATAAGACTGCCCTGGTACGAATCCTTACCGCTATTGCATGAGATCATGAATATTGTGATTATAAAAAAGAAACGGGAATGCATCATCAGATCTTTGAGCGTGACTTTGACTGTCGTATCTTGTTGAACCGTGCACCTATCATCAGTTCATGAGTGCCTGAACTGTACTTTTTAATGTTGGTAAGCGTAAAATCGTACGAATATCCGAAAAAGAGGAGTTCTTCGTGATTATATCCAATGAGAATGGAGGCGGCATCCTTTGTCCTGTACGAAAAGCCGGCCCAGACTCTTTTCTGCCAGGCAGCGCGTAAACCAAAATCAAACTGAACGGGAGCCGGAGCAACATACTTGACCATAAGCGAGGGTTCAATGTCAAAATTACTGCCGATAGCATAAGTATACCCGCCATGGATCATGAAGTGGCTCTTAAGTTTATTCAGTCCCAGAGCCTCCACATCACTGAAACCGACTTTATTGTTCAGCAGTTGTGAAGCGGCCATTCCAAAATAATAATTTGTAGCATACAGGTACGTTCCGAAATTGGCATCCGGGAGATAATCTATATACATGTTGTGTCCGAAAGACGGATCACCTTCGTCGTGCAGAACGACCTTGCTGCCATCAATCTTAAACTGTAAAACACCAAATGAAAGACCCATTGAAAGCCGCAGGTCTTCCTTTATTCTTAAATTATATGCATAGGATGCGTAAGCGCCGGTTCTGGAGGTCGGCCCTGTAACATCATTAAAGACATAACCGCCGAAACCCATATCCTTTGTCCTGTGAGGCCCGTAAACGCTGAGAATGTAAGAACGCGGTGCATCGGTAATTCCAACCCACTGATAGCGGTTGTCCGACTTTGCCTGGTAATAATCGGATGTTCCCGTAATTGCAGGATTGAAAACAAAGTCATTAAGCATATACTGAGTATACAGAGGAACCTGTTGTGCCGATAAAGCCTCAAATGAAATTATCCCTATTATTACGAATATCTTCTTCATGATCATCTCATAATCGTTAATGGTCCGGTAATAGGATCGGGATACAACTCGTCGTGCAGGTTTATAATGAAGTAATATGTCCCGATAGGTAACAACTTGCCCTTATATGTTCCGTCAAACCGCGCATCATCGGGATATCCTACAGAGTAGAATAGTTTTTCGCCCCAGCGGTTATAAACCTCCACTTCACAATTGGGGAACAGGCTTATCATATCGATCTCCCAGTTGTCATTCATGCCGTCGCCATTCGGTGTAAAGCCCGATGGAACTATTATCTCAGGACGAACAGTTACAATAACAGAATCCGACCGCACACAACCATTTTCATCGGTAATGTACAAGTAGTATGTAGTCGTGAGTTCCGGGTTGGCCATTGTTGTAAGAGAATTGGGACTATCAAGTCCGTCATCGGGTATCCACTCATATGTTGAAGTTCCTGTTCCTCCCGAACCCGTTAGCTGCGTCGGATGATCGTATAATATTTCTACGTCTGCTCCGGCCTCCACATCGAAAGGAGGATAGACTGTGATCGTCACTGAATCTATGTCATAACAAATACTGTCGTATGCAGTGAAATAATAAACAGTCGTTATACCGGGTTTAACCCATGGGTTATATACAAGCGGGTCACTCATTCCGGTAGTAGGCGACCAGATAAATACAGCGCCTCCGAAACCATATATCTGTACAGAATCGTAACCGCATATAATCGTATCTTTCCATGCAACGGCATCAACAACAATTCCCGGAACAACCAGAGCAGTATCGAATACCTGACAATTCAGACTGTCAGTTACAGTAACATAAAATGTGTCGGCATCCAGATTTGTAATATTCTGAGTTATACTGTCGTTCGACCAGTAGAAATCATATTGGGGAGAGCCTCCGGTAACGGTAGTTGTGACCGAGCCGTCTCCGCTGCCGGTGCTGCAAAGTGGATTTACAATAACCATTGTAAGAATGATCTGCGAAGGTTCAGAAATACCGGTATCAAGTGAATCAATACAACCATTTGCATCCGTTACTGTAACTGAATAAAGGCCACCGCTTATGTCTGTTATCTGCAATGTCGTGTCATTATTGCTCCACAGAATGTTGAACAACGCCGTTCCTCCGGTTATTTCAACTTCAAGCATACCCGTAGTATCGCCGTAACAATTGACAGGCAGCGAATCGATCAGAGTCAAGTACAGGCTGTCCGGCTGGGTTATTTCAAACTCTCGTACCCTTGAACACAGACTGTCATCAGTAACTGTTACTCTGCAGAAACCTGCGCAAAGACCGGTGACGGTATCATTGGTTTGTCCGTCACACCATTCATAGATATAATCCGGATACCCGCCGATAGCGATAATAGCAACACTACCATTACACAATCCGTAACATGTAACCATAGAAGAATCAAGTGGCACTATTTGCATGTCAGATGTATCTGTTACTTCAATGTTCATTGATATGGTACAACCATTGGCATCGTTTACTGTAACAGTGTAAAGATTTGCACCAAGGTTAATAACAGTTGGCGTTATAGCATTATCTGCATTTGCGTCCCACAGATATCCGTAAGGTGGCACGCCTCCTGTAACAGAGATCGTAATGGCTCCGGTGGTATCGCCGCCACAATCAACCTGAACGATACTGTCAACATGTATTACCAGTGTGTCGGGTTGGGTCAGTGTATAACTCGCGGTTGTTGAACACAAGGTTGCGTCTGTAACCGTAATAGTATAGTCTCCTGCACAAAGGTCGGTCAGCAGGGAATCTATTTCACCTCCACCCCAGATATACTGAACGGGATATGTGCCCCATGTAAGTTCCGCCTGCAGGCTGCCGGTACATTCGCCGGCACAGTATATGGAATCAAGTACATTAATATTTACTATCATAGTACCCGGATCCACAATTTCAACACTGCCTGTATATGTACATCCCGGAGTATCAGTGATTGTGTAATAATACCAGCCTGCACAAAGGTCAGTAGCAAGAGAATCTGTCTCGCCTGCAATACTCCATTCATACGTTACAACCGGAGGTGTTCCTCCTGAAGGGACTATGGCAATTATTGCATCGCACCTGCCGGAACAAGAGATCGGCGTAATTACAGTTGTTGCTGATAAAACATCTGCATCGGTAATATCAAATACAAGTTCACGTGAACACATCTGGCAGTCGTAAACGGTAACTGAATAAGAATCCTCACAAAGGTTGGAATCAACCGGTCCGGTTGTACCATCACTCCAATTATAAGTATAAGGGGGACAACCGCCTGTTGCGATAACTTCTATCCGCCCATCGCACGAACCGGCACAGGAAATGTTTGCAATAGAAACTGTGTCAAGGTCCAGATTTGAAGTATCAATTATAGTTATGGTACCTGTTCTTGTACAGTTGTTTGCATCTGTAGCTGTAACAAAATAAACTCCTCCGCAAAGACCTGTCAGGTTCGAATCGGTAGAATTGAAAGTTCCTGCAAAATTTTCCCATTCGAAGGTAACAGGTGGTGTTCCTCCTAATGAATGTACAGAAACTGTACCCACACACATACCCACTCCGCACGGGATCTGTGTGATATTGTCGAATGTTATCTCAAGCGAATCGGGGTTGATTATTGTATGTGTAGCAGTTGCAGTACAACCATTGGCATCAGTTACGGTCAGATCGTAAACTCCCGGGCAAAGCGCAGTATCAAGGGAATCGGTCACAGCGCCTGTCCAGTTATATGAATACGGAGGGACTCCTCCTGCGGGATCAGCAGCAAGTTCACCGGTGCATTCATTATAGCATAGTACCGCAACCGATTCAATAATTCCGGCAGTCAATACAGGCGGACCGAAAAGTTCAAGGGAATCGACAACAGAGCATCCGTTAACATCTGTTACGGTAACATGGAACATTCCCGCACAAAGTGACGTTACAGAATCTACCGGAGCAAGCGGAGCATCCCATAAATAAGTGTATGGAGAAGTACCACCCGACACATTCGCAGCTATCCATCCGTTGCAGTTGCCTGTGCAAAGAGGATCCTGTGAGTTTAATGCAATAGTGAGAGGCTGTGGCGCTATGATATCAATAGGAATTGCTCTTGCACAAAGACTGTCATCTGTAACGGTAACATTACAAACTCCTGCACAAAGACCTGTTACGACAGGTGTTGTCTGACCGCCACACCAGATATAAGAATAGGAAGGATAACCACCAGATGCGATCACTTCGGCGCTTCCGTCACACATTCCAAAGCAGGTGGGAGGAGTAATGATTACAATAGCCAGACTTAGATTGGAAGTATCAACTATTGTAACCTGTGAAGTTGCAGTACAATTATGTGCATCAGTAACCGTCACGAGGAAAATTCCCTGACAAAGTGCAGTAGCCTGTGCATTAGTCTGGTTTCCGGTCTGTGCATCCCACTGGTATATATACCCCGGAGTTCCGTCTGCTGCCGTTACAGTTGCAGTACCGGTGCAATTTCCGCCGCAACCGATCGCTGTGGAATCGGTCATAGTAGCGGTTAGCAATGTCGGTTCCGTAAGAATATAACTACCGGTAAATGTGCAATTGTTAATGTCAGTAACAGTAACATCATAAGTTCCCGCACACAGACCGGATATTGTATCTGTAATATCCAAAGTATTTGGCGACCATGCATAAGTGAAGGGTACTGTTCCGCCGGAAACAGTAATATAAACAACTCCATTGCAATCGCCGAAACAGGAAACAGAATCTTCTACTGTAAATACTGCCGAAAGCGTAGTTGGTTCCGAAATTGTCACTGATGGCGGAACTGCAGTACAGCCATTACCATCGGTTACAGTTACATTATATATATCGGCGCAAAGAGATATAGCTGTATCGTTGGTTTGTCCGGTTCCGTCATCCCAAAGGAAAGAATACGGCAACGTTCCGCCGGAAACAGTTACTATAGCCGTACCATTACAGTCTCCTCCGCAAAGCACATCGGTACCACCGGATGCAACAGTCATTCCGGTAGGCTCGGTAAGATCAAATGTAAGGTACCTTTTACAATCCAGATTATCTGTAACAGTAAGGCCGATAGGTCCGGGACAAAGATTCGAAGCAATAGGACCTGTTTGCGAATCAGACCATGTATATGTGAAAGGAGGATTTGAGCCATTGGCAAGAACCTCGATCCTTCCATCGCATGCTCCAAAGCAGATTATGTTTTGGATACTTATAGTATCTACATCAAAGGCATTATTATCAGCAACTTCAATATTATTTACTGTAGAACAGCCAAGAGCATCCGTAATAGTAACAAAGTACATATCTCCACAAAGTGAAGTTACAGACGAATCAATATCTGTTGTATTGGGCGACCATGCATAAGTATAAGGAGCTTCCCCGCCAACGGGAGTAATAGTAAGCGACCCGTCGCATCCGCCGCCGCAGACAACCATTACCTGTTCGGTGAATGACGATGTCAGCAAAGGAGGTTCGGAAACAGTTACTGTTCCGGTAGTAACAGTACAAAAGACATCGTCGGTAACGGTGATATCGTAATTCCCTGCTACAAGCCCGGTGAAGATGTTAGATGTAACATCTCCTGGTCCTATGTTATAAAGATACGGTGGGACTCCTCCCGTAACAATCACTTCTATCTGGCCGGTGTCGCCGAAACATGGAGCAACATCAGTAACATTTATATCAGTAATTAGCAATTGCGGAGGTTCCGTAATTGTTATGAAATTCGAAACTACTGAACAAGGGACAATATCTGTAACAGTCACCTGGTATGTATTCGGAAACAGACCGGTAAATATCCCTGTTGTGTTCGAAGTAATGCCAATATCATAAGTCAGAGTTCCGGAACCTCCGGAAGCCACAATAGTTATTGTCCCGTCATTTTCACCGAAACAGCTAATATCCGTATGGTCTTCAAGAGTAATTACAATAGGTGGCGGTGCGGTAATATCAAATGAACCGGTAACAGTACAGTTCTGTGTATCCTTTACTGTAACAGTGTATGATCCGGCAAAGAGGTTATTGAAAGTATTTGAGGACTGGAATCCGGAGCCTATATCGTATTGGTATGGCAATGTACCACCAATTGCTGTAATAACTGCTGACCCGGTAGAATCATATGAACAGCCGGAAATATTTGTAACTGCAATATTAGTAATCAGTATTGATGCCGGCTGATTAATGGTTATTGGCGGTGAAACCAACGAACAGCCAAGCGTATCGGTAATTGTTACTGTATAGCTTCCGGCAATGAGGTTTATAAAATCACCGTTTGCCTGAGGTACTCCGGTTACGATACTGTAAGATAATGCTCCCTGTCCTCCCGATGCAGTAATATGGATTTGACCATTACTTCCGCCAAAGCACGGGCTGACATCAACAGTGGTAGTGGAATTTATCAGCATTTGTGCCGGCCGGGTAATTGTTATTGATGGTAACACAACAAAACAACCTACGAAATCGGTTACGGTCGGTGTATAGGTGTTGGCCGGAAGAGGGCCGAAATTACCTGTGGCCTGCCACCCGAGGCCTATATTATAACTCAAAGGAGGAGTTCCGCCACTGGCATTGATAGTAATTGTTCCGTTATTGCTCCCGAAACAGGGCTGTACATTTGTCGAAACAACTGAGTTGATAACAATGGCAGGAGGAGCGGTAAAGGTAACCGCGTCGGTTATAAAACAACCGGGTGAGTCGGTAATTGTAATATTATATGTTCCGGCACCGAGATTGGATGCGGTCGAATCAGCAGATACGTTTGGCGACCAGATAAAAGTATAAGGAGAAGTACCCCCGAATCCCCCGAAATAGCCCGCTCCAGTGCTATCGCCGTTACACAGTATTACTGACGTCTGTGTAAATGTTGAAGAAAGTGAATACAGGTTAAGAATTTCAACAGAGTCAACATCGTAGCACCCATCTGCTATGAAAACACCAACCAAACACACCCAACACA
>CAZEWB010000017.1:0-1748 GCA_964515655.1 uncultured Bacteroidales bacterium | reverse complement strand
ATGGAAACAGTAACGAAATACCAACCGTCACAAAGGTTACTGATAGTCTGTGTTGTCCCGGAATTCGACCAGTTATAAACAACCGGAATGCCTCCGTTTATTGAATAGTTAACTGTTGCGGAACCGTTACAGACACCGTTGCATGAAGCATCTGTTTTATTTATTGAAGAAATTAAAAGATCAACATCAATAATATTTGCACAATCTGAAACAGTACAGCCAACTGCATCGGTGACAGTTACACAGTATGTACCTTCGCATAACTCAATCTGATCACATGTTGTAGAGGCGGTGGACCACAAACAACTATAAGGAGGCGTACCTCCGCCTACAGTTGTAGTAATAGTGCCATTGCAGAAGCCTGTAGGAAGAATTGAATTATCGAAATTGAGTAACCATGAAAAGATATAACCATTATCCCATTGTTGGTGGTCTGTAACTCTTATAGTCCAGTCCCCGTTAACAGGGCAACCGACCAGCCCGCTGAAATTATTGGAAGAAAGATATGAACCGGCTGGAAGATAATAATTGTTTGGATGATTATTTCCTGAATTATCTGTATAAGAATATGTATAGTTGTTTGCTTCATTAACCCACGTATTATACATTGCACCAGATTCCATGAAGCAATAATCATAACCTTTTCCAGGAGTAATGTCAGAGTTGTTTTGATCAAAATATTGCCAATCGTCTGGTCCGCCCGAGCCAAGGAAAACAGGCTCGCCAACCCTTGTATGACTTCCACCAGCGAACCACGGGTGTAAAGTAATGGATTGCGCATTAGGGCAAATAAGTTCTATCTCAATATCTCCAAGCCAGGAATGTTCCATGCTCAAGCAAATTGAAGTAATATCCGAAGCGCTTGTAATTGTTTGCGTCAGTCCGAAATCTGTTTGTGTTAGTGTAGAGGTATAGGAGACACCTGAACCATCGGGAAGGAATGTAGTGCCGGCCACTGCTGCTTCATAACTACCGCATGACATAGTTGAATCAAGCGACAATGTAAGGGCCGGCGGTTCTGAAATAGTAAATGTAGCCGTAGCTGTACAATTGTGATCATCGGTCACTGTCGGAGTATAAGTGTCGGCACAAAGAGCTACAGCCGGGTTTGCTGTTTCTGTATTCTCCCATTCATAAGTGTAAGGAAGTGTTCCACCCGACACTATAATTGTACCGGATCCATTACAAACGCCGGCGCAGGTCAGGTCGGTCTGACCGCCATTTGCTGCAGTAAGTATTGCCGGTTCGGTAATTGTTACACAAGCTGTTCCGGTACAGCCATTGAAATCTGTAATTGTAACACAGCAAACTCCTGCACACAAACCTGTCGCATTCTGTGTTGCTTGTCCGTCGCACCATAAATATGAGTAGGGAGCCGTTCCGCCACTCCCGCTTACAGTAGCAGTGCCATCACATAAGCCGAAACAAGTTATATTAGTAAAAGGGGCAATAGTTGCCGTAACTGCAATCACCGTTACTGTTTTATTTGCAGTATTAACACAACCGCCTACAGTTACAGTATAGGTTATTAAGGATGTTCCCGCACTTACGCCCGTTACCACACCCGTGGCTGCACCAACTGTGGCAACACCGGGAGTTGCACTTGTCCAGGTTCCGCCTGGTGTTGTACCTGTCCAGTTTGCTGTTGAACCGACACATATCGGAGTTGTTCCTGTGATGGTCTGAGGTATCGAAGCTGTTACTGTGACAGCTTCGATACCAAACCCACCCCAAACACACCCAACACA
>CAZEWB010000016.1:0-16433 GCA_964515655.1 uncultured Bacteroidales bacterium | reverse complement strand
CCTTATGGTCCATGCAGATTCGTTTCCTGAAACAGCAAATGTGGCAGAACTTTTTGCGGGATTCGGGAAGACCGATACTCCCAGTTTATTTTCAGGGACAGGTATAGAAGTTGGTTCACACAACGTATTTATTACAGTGTTGGTAACGACGGCTTCGTTGAAATCAAAAAATATCGAAGCCCTGTTTGCAATCACCGTATTCCATGGAAGACCGGAATCGGTATTAACTGTAAAGTTTATTGAGCCCTGACTACCTTCTTTGTCTGTTGTACTGTCAGGAAGCATTATCTGGTCAAAACGGAATGTGAGAATACCTTCACCTGTCATGCTGACTGTGTACGGATGACTTGCCGCGCCTGCCACAAATGTTGCCGGGTTTACATAAGGCGAGAGTGTATCAACAACAACAATTGTAAATGCAGTATCGTTACCGTCATTCTGGAAACGTATAGTGTAAAACAGTACTGAATCTTCCGGCAGAATACAACCGTTCAACCCTTCGCCCCTCGGATAAACCTGTTTGTCGTTGGGGTCGTGGGAGCCGGTGATCCGCTCACTTACATATAATGTATTATTTAATGTGTCTGCGTCTCCGGCAAAAGGAAGAATTTCAAAATATGTATCGAGAGTGTCGTAAATAGAAGCACTGGTAGGGACTGTGAAATAAATATTCGGTCTAATGTACCAGTCCCAGGGGGACCATGATACATTTGTGTAGTTCCATGTAATAGTGTGATTAATTGCATCGTGAACACCACCGTTTGTACAACTGTCGTATTGTAATATGGGATCGTAAATAAAATTAATAGAAGCATTCTGCGGTGTACCGTAATTGAGCCCGTAATAAACCCAATATCTTTTCTGAAAACCAGGATGTCCCGGCGTCCATCCCGGGTGTATAGTCAGATCAAATGCTCCGGGCGCCTGATAAACAGCAAAATTGTTTCCTGTTGAAGTGTCTCCAAGCGCAGTGAGATTAACATCGAGGTCATTAAGAGAAGGACAAATATATTGGTATCCATTATATAAATTTGAGATATAAAGGGTGTTACTGTTAAGAAGAGTTGTCATAGTGTAATCACCGTTCTGATCTGTTATAACATAATTTCCGGCTTGCATCGACCTGACAATTATATTGCTTAGACCCACCTCTCCTGAATCCTGAACACAGTCCTGATCCGTATCATTATATATTCTTCCGCTGATCATACTTACACAATTGTCTCCGATAGTGGCGTGTGCAACAACAGTACATCCGTTAGTATCGGTTATTGTAACTGAATAATTTCCGCCCACAAGACCCGAAGCAACAGAATCTGTTTGTGACAGCGAATCGTTCCAAAGATAGTTGAATGGCGGATTCACTCCCTGTACCGTTACCGCGGCGGACCCGTTTGCACTGCAATTCGCCCCTTGTGTGACTATTGATGCATACAAATTGTAAGTACTGTAAATTGTATCAGTTTGATGAAGGAAACAACCTGAAGATGAATCCAAAACAGTAACTGTGTAAATGTCTTGTTCCAAACTATCGATATATGTAGTATTATTTATCCCATTCGACCACGAAATTGCAAAAGGCCCCAGTCCGCCGGAGATACTTATTCCGATGTAACCAAGCTGATTATTAGCACAATTTGCAGGGCTGATCGAATCAAGCAGAATATTGAAACCCAGTGAATCTTCAATAGTAACACATTCCGAATAACCGCAACCGGAGGCATCTGCAACAGTAACACAGTAAGTGCCGGCAAAGAGATTGTTAAATGTCTGTCCAGTTCCTGTTATTCCTCCGCCCGACCAATAGTAAGTGTATGGGGCGGTTCCTCCCGTTACTGAACTTACCGTTGCGAACCCCAGGTTATTTTCGCAGAATACGGGGTCTGAATCAATAGTAATATCAGTAATAGTGCCGGGATTATTACCTATGTTTACATTCTGAATAACTGTGCAGCCATTGGAATCTGTTATTGTTACAGCATATGTTCCCGGGCAAAGATTAGAAACGTCTGTAGTTGTTTGCCCTGTTGGCCAGTAATACGTATATCCAGGCGTACCGCCAATAACGGTCACAGTTGCTGATCCGTTACATACTCCTCCGCAGGAATTAGTCGAGATGTAACTTGCCTGAAGCTGTGTTGGCTGATTAATAGTAATACTTGCAGTAGCCGTAAGGCCTAAATTATCTGTTACTGTAACAGAATACGTTCCGGCACACAATCCTGTTTCGTAAGGAGCAGTATTCAAATTGCTCCAGGAATAAGTGTACGGAGCAGTTCCACCTGATGCTACAGCTGTGGCAGTGCCGTTGCATATGCCAAAACATGTAACGTTGGTCATTGCGGGAATGTTAACACTTACCTGTGCCATCACCGACGTCCAAAAGCAAAGGGATAGGAATAAAACTATTATCTTTTTCATAATACATGGATTTATTAATAAGACGTAATAAAAAAAACAAGTTGCCTGAGGGAATGTTAAAATGGTTGTTGGCACTAGTAATTTTGCCACAGATTACACAGATTACACGGAAAATAATCTGTGAAAATCTGCGAAATCTGTGGCAAAAACCTGTAAAGTTTATCTGAGACATATTTTGTATGAGACGGATTTTGTCCTATCTTTAAACCCGCATTTATGAACGACTCCATAAAAGATATCCTTGCAAAACGCATCCTTGTTCTCGATGGCGCAATGGGGACAATGATTCAGCAATACAAACTCCGTGAAGAAGATTACCGCGGTGTTCGTTTCGGGAATCATCCCGTTGCACTTAAAGGGAACAATGACCTGCTCGTATTGACCCGTCCGGAAATTATTCTGGAGATACACGAAAAATACCTTGCTGCCGGAGCAGACATTATCGAGACAAATACTTTCAATGCGCAGCGCATTTCGCTCGCGGATTATGGAATGGAGCATCTTGCATATGAAATAAATGTGCAGGCTTCAAAGATCGCGAAGAAAGCTACGGAGAAATTTTCCACTTCTGAAAAGCCGAGGTTTGTTACAGGGAGCATAGGCCCTACAAATAAAACGGCTTCCATTTCGCCTGATGTGAACAATCCGGGTTTTCGTACGGTTTCGTATCACGATATTTCACAAGCGTATGCAGAACAGGTGCGCGGACTTATGGACGGCGGCTGCGACATTCTCCTGGTTGAAACGATTTTTGATACGCTTAATGCAAAAGCCTGTCTCTATGCGATACGCGAAGTCTTTGCTGAAAAGGGAAGGGAACTTCCGGTAATGATCTCCGTAACCATTACAGACGCAAGTGGCAGAACGCTTTCAGGCCAGACGCCCGAAGCATTTCTTACATCAGTAAGTCATTTTCCTATGCTTTCTGTTGGTCTCAACTGCGCTCTGGGAGCAAGACAAATAAAGCCTTTCCTCGAAGAACTTTCGCAGAAATCCTCTGCATATATTTCTGTTTATCCCAATGCAGGTTTGCCGAATCAGTTTGGAGGTTACGACGAAACTCCTGCTCAGATGGCAGAGATAATTAAGGAATTCGCCGACCTGAAAATTGTGAATATAGTTGGCGGATGCTGCGGTACTGGTCCTGAACACATAAGGCTGATGGCTGAAATTGTAAAGGGAGCAATTCCGCGAAAACCAGAAAAACCAAATCCCGTAACACGACTTAGCGGGCTGGAGTCTCTGACAATTAAGAAAGACAGCAATTTTATCAACATAGGCGAACGCACAAATGTGGCCGGGTCAAAGAAGTTTGCACGACTTATCCGTGAGAAAAAATACGAAGAAGCTCTTTCGATTGCGCGCCAGCAGATCGAAAGCGGAGCGCAGGTTATTGATATCAATCTAGATGATGGAATGCTGAATGCAGAAGAAGAAATGGAAATATTCCTGCGGCTTATTTCATCCGATCCTGACATTTCGCGTGTGCCGGTAATGATCGACTCATCGAAATGGACAGTTATCGAAAAAGGTCTGCAGAACATTCAGGGTAAGCCGTTGGTGAACTCAATAAGTTTAAAGGAAGGCGAAAAAGAATTCCTGCTAAGAGCAGAAAAAATTCGTCAGTATGGTGCGGCAACAATTGTGATGGCATTTGATGAAAAGGGACAGGCTACAGATTATGGATCGAAGATCAGAGTATGTGAGAGAGCATACAAATTGCTTACAGAAAAACTCTCTTTTCCTCCTGAGGATATTGTTTTCGATTGCAGTATTCTGACCATAGGAACTGGGATGGCCGAACACAATAGTTTTGCAGTAGACTTTATCAATGCTGTAAAATGGGTGAAGGAAAATCTACCACACACAAAGACAAGCGGAGGAATAAGTAATCTTTCGTTTTCATTCCGCGGCAACGATAAAGTGAGGGAGGCAATGCATGCAGTATTTCTGTTTCATGCTGTGAATGCAGGTCTGGATATGGGAATTGTGAATGCAGGCGCCCTTCCTGTTTATGATGATATTGAACCGGAACTTCGTTCGCATTGCGAAGACCTTATACTTAACCGCAGGAAAGACGCAACAGAAAGACTTTTATCTTTTGCAGAAACTCTGAAAGATTCGGCAGGCGAAGAAATAAAAAAAGAAAGCTGGCGCGAATTGCCCGTGCACGAACGCCTCGTTCATTCCCTTATAAAAGGTATTCCTGATTTTATTGATGAAGATATCAGGGAAGCGTTAAAAGAATTTCCCGAAGCGCTGCAGATAATCGAAGGTCCGCTGACGGACGGGATGAACAAAGTGGGTGATCTTTTTGGCGCCGGAAAAATGTTCTTGCCGCAGGTTATGAAATCAGCCCGTGTTATGAAAAAGGCCGTAACTGTTTTGCAGCCGATTATAGAAAAGCAAAGAAGATCCGGCAGTAAAAAAGCAGGTAAAATTATTCTTGCAACTGTAAAAGGAGATGTTCATGATATTGGAAAAAACATTGCGGGAGTGATCCTCGCCTGCAATAATTACGAAGTCATAGACCTTGGAATAATGGTCTCAAAAGAAAAAATTGTATCTGCCGCAAAAGAACATGGCGCTGACATTATCGGACTGAGCGGCCTTATAACACCTTCGCTTGATGAAATGGTTGCCGTTGCCGAAGAAATGGAGAAGGAGAAAATGGATATTCCTTTGGTGATAGGCGGAGCCACGACTTCAAAAATTCATACTGCAGTTAGAATTGCAACAGCATATTCAGGCCCTGTAATTCACGTTCGTGATGCTTCGCGAAGCATAGCAATAGTGGCGGGTTTACTCGATGCAAACAGACGAACCGAAACTGAAAAAATACTTCAGGCCGAATACGAACAGATAAGAAAAGATTTTGCCGAAGGCAGAAACATAATTAAAAAGATCAGCCTGGAGTCTGCGCGTGCCAATAGTTTTAAATGGAATAAAAAAGAAGCAGAAATTGTATGTCCCGCAAAACCGGGTATTACAGTTTATAAAGATCATCCTCTCGAAAGCCTTATTTCATTTATCGACTGGACATTTTTCTTTCATCAATGGCGCATTAACGGAAAGTATCCTGCAATTTTCTCAGACCCTGTAAAAGGCCCTGAAGCAAAAAAACTCTTTGATGATGCACAGGCTCTCCTGCAATGTATTGTAAAAGAAAAAATGCTCACTGCAAAGGGAGTTGCTGGCATCTTCGAAGCAAAAAGTATAAAGGAGGATGTGATTTTACAACCCTCGCCCGGTAAAGAAACTTTACATTTCCTTCGCAATTGCGATGAAAAAGAATCTGGCCAACCCAACCTCTGCCTTGCAGATTTTATTGCTCCTGAAAAAAGCGGAGTAAAAGATCATATCGGAATGTTCGCTGTTACCGCAGGATTGGGAATTGAGAAATGGGAAAAGAAATTCAAAGAAAACGGTGATGATTATTCAGCCACTCTTTTAAAGACACTTGCCGACCGCCTTGCAGAGGCTTTTGCCGAATTTCTGCACAAAGAAGTAAGAACAAAAATTTGGGCTTATTCACCTGATGAAAACATCTCTGTTGAAGATTTGCATAAAGGAACATATCGCGGAATAAGGCCCGCTCCCGGCTACCCCGCTTGTCCCGTTCACGAAGAAAAAGCCACCATTTTCCGCATCCTCGACGCAACAAAAAACACCGGAATACAACTCACCGAAACTTTTGCAATGAATCCCGGCGCTTCTGTTTGTGGCTATTATTTCGCACATCCGGGGGCGAGGTATTTTGGCGTTTGATTTTTCCCGCAGAATACGCAGAATTGCGCAGAGAAAATTCTGCTAATATCTGCGGGATCAACAGGAAAATATTTTTCTGGTTTCATAAAGCACATCCTGAAGCAAGGTGTTTTTAAGTGTGATAGTCATTTACGTATTATGAAAAATCCCGAAGGGATTTAATATGAATAACCACCGGCGCAGCCGGTGGTTATGAAATCGAAAATGAACAACCCTGAAAGGGTTGAACTCATGATAACATTAAACACCCGACTATAAGTTATTCATTAAATATTAAGTTGTTAAGTGTTAAAATGGTTTGGTTTTATGTCAAAACAATAGCATTGTATCACAATTTTTTTGTTACTTTGCGGGGTTATGACTAACAGATTATTCCGTGATGTGGTTTTCGGCCCCGTGCATAGCAGAAGGCTGGGGCTTTCACTTGGTATTAATATTTTCCCGGCAGAATTAAAAATTTGCAGTTTCAACTGTATATATTGCGAATGCGGTTGGAATACCGGAGAAAAAAAGTCATACGTGCCGCGTGATGTAGTTAGGAACGAAATGGAAAAGCATTTCAGGAACATATCTGAGTCGGGCGATAAACCGGACGTAATAACTTTTGCAGGGAACGGAGAACCAACCATTCATCCGGAATTCAGCGGGATAATTGATGATACGATAATGCTACGCAACAAGTATCTTAAAGGAGTTCCCATTGCCGTTCTTTCAAATTCAACCATGCTTCAAAACGAACAGGTAAGGAACGCTCTTCTGAGAACTGAAATACCAATTCTTAAACTAGACTCTGCTGTTCGCGCAACAATGATGACAATAAACAATGTATCATCATCGTTCAGGTTTGAAGAATACATAAACGGACTGATAATGATGAAGGGACGTGCGATCATTCAGACTATGTTCGTAAAAGGAACTATCAATGGTGTTGCATTCGACAACAGTACTTCGGAAGAGGTGGAAAAACTTACCGGGCTTCTTAAAAAGATCGAACCGAAAGAAGTACAGATATACACGCTTCATCGTGTCCCGCCCTTATCTACAGTATTCCGGATAGATAATGAAAGACTGAAAGAAATAGAATCAATGTTAATTAACAATTCAATTAAAGTTCATCTGGTATTAAATTGAGCGATAAAAAACTAAATATATTTATTAGTCCGCTTGACTGGGGACTGGGCCATATAACCCGCATCATTCCTATTATACAGATGCTTCGTGAACGAGGCCATAATGTAATAATGGGCGGTGGACGGAATGCAATGGCGATTCTTACAACAGAATTTCCCGATCTTGAATTCGAGCCTCTTCCTTCTTACATGATACATTATCCTCAGAAGGGCAGCCTCGTATGGGCAGTACTTAAACAAATGCCTTCTTTTCTTGCGTCAATACGGAAGGAAAGACGTAAGATCGGAAAGATAATCAGCAAGTATAATATAGATATTGTAATATCTGACAACCGGTATGGCCTGTACAACAAGGATACGTATTGTGTTCTTATGACACATCAGATCATGCTGAAGCTGCCTGATTCTGTAAATTTCCTTGAGAAATGGGTTTACAACCGTCACCTTAAAATGATATCCCGTTTTGACGCGTGCTGGATCCCCGATTATGCTCAGAGACCTTATCTTGCCGGAGATCTGGCTCATCTCTATCCTCCGCCTGCCAATGCTGCATATATAGGTCCTCTTTCGCGGTTCAGCCCCGATGATTGTCCTGCTTCAGAAAAGGAATATACTTGCGACGTAATTGCTGTTATAAGCGGACCGGAGCCTTCGAGGTCAAATCTCGAAAGGCTGCTGTTTGTACAGATGGCCGAGACTGAAAGAAAGTGCATTTTAGTAAGAGGCCTGCCCGCAGAAGCAGAAACACTTAAAGACGTTCCGGAGAATATCACCGTATTCAATCATCTTCCTTCTTGTGAGCTGATGGATAAAATCCTTCATTCGCGCTATTTGATCGCCCGTGCGGGTTATTCAACAATTATGGATCTTGTGGCAATAAAAAAGACGGCAATATTGATACCCACGCCGGGACAAACCGAGCAGGAATACCTTGCTTCATTTTACAGCGATCGTAAACTTTTCCTTTGTATAAATGAGAGTGAGTTCAATATCATCGAAGCCATTAACCAGCTTTCTCTTTATACATGGAATCTTAACCCGGTTGCTAATACCAATGCCAACAAGGAAATGATACGCATTGAAAAACTTTTAAGTTCACATGTCTGAACCGATGCAGAATATCTTATACCTGAAGAACAGCGAAATTGACCGCAAAAAGTGGGATGAATGCATACGGAATTCATTGAACGGAAACCTTTATTCATGGTCATGGTATCTCGATTTTGCCTGTCCCGGGTGGGAAGCCCTTGTTACAGAAGATTATGCTTCGGTCATGCCTTTTCCAGTCAGGAAAAAATATAATTTCAGGTATTTGTACCAACCGTATTTTGTCCAGCAACTGGGTGTTTTTTCAATAAATACAATCTCGGAAGAGACTCTTAATATCTTTATTGAGAAGATTCCATCAGAAATAAAATATGCTGATTACAATCTCAATTTCCGGAACATCGTCGTTCCAGAAAAATATTCATTTGAAAAAAATACTACTTATCATCTTGATCTGATCTCAGAATATGATATTATCAGCAGGAATTATCCTGAAAACACCAGACGCAACATCCGGAAGGCAGAACTGGCGAAATTAAGGATAAGCAAAGGGTTGAAGGCAGACGCTATAATCACTTTCAAGCAAAAAACAGCAAAGGCGGATATCGATAATGACGGGTACAACAGACTGCTTCAGATCGTTTCTTATTCAGTTGACATTAAATCTGGCGAAATATACGGTGCTTTTACTTCGTCAAATGAACTTTGTGCTGCTGCTTTCTTTGCATACTCGCATCAGTATGCATATATGCTGGTGGCCGCTTCGGATGATGCAGGAAAAGAAAATTCGGCTATGTTTTTACTGATAGATAATTTTATCCGCGAACATTCGGGGAAGAATATTACTCTTGATTTCGAAGGATCCAATATCCCCGGTATTGCAAGGTTCTTTGCCGGATTTGGCGCAATGCCGGTGTATTATCAGAAACTGAAATTCAACAGGCTCCCCTTTATTATTAAATGGTTTAAGAAATAAATAATGTTCAGATCGGCCGATTCGATACTTGCAAAAAACAGGAAGAACATTTTTCCTTTTTATCATACGGTATGCGATCAGGTGTTGCCTCATATCAAACATCTATACTCTGTAAGAAACAGTAACACGTTTATAAAGGATCTTGACACCCTATGTAAATATTTCGAACCCGCTGCAATGGACCGCTTTTCAGAAAACAGAAAAGAGAACGGCAAACCATTATTCCACCTCACATTTGACGATGGTCTGCGTGAATGTTCAGAAATAATTCAGCATGTGTTATTAAAGAAAGGTATACCTGCTACATTTTTCCTCAACAATGATTTTATCGATAACAAGTCTCTGTTTTACCGTTTTACCGTTTCGCTTATACTTGAAAAATCAAACACAACAGATCTCGAAAAAGTCCTGAAAGAAAATAGCATCAATACTGTAAACCCTCACGCGTTTATCCTCGGTGTGAATCATAATGATAAGGTCCTGCTTGAGAAAATTGCCGCTCAACTTGGCATAGATATTAACGAATACCTGAATAAGCATAAGCCATACATGAGTACCGGCGAAATACAGGGACTGATAAAAAACGGATTTAATATTGGCTCCCACAGCAACAACCATCGCGATTTTTCATTTATGAAACCACCAGAAGTTCTTTATTCTGTTAAAACAAGTATCTACGATCTTAATAAGCGTTTCGGAATCCCGTGCAACTCATTTTCTTTTCCCTTTACAAATCACACAATGTCCATATCGATATTCGATACTCTTAAAAAAGAAATTCCGGAATGTAAATTCTACTTTGGCACATCCGGTGTTAAGGATGACATTGACGGTGTTTTCCAGAGGTTACCAATGGAAAAATATTCCTGTGACGCAAAGAGTATAATTGCAGTTGAACTGAGGAACTACAGGCTTAAGAAATTGATGGGCAGGCATGTAGTTAAAAGGAAATAAAAATGCATCGAGATATCCTGATTTTACGACGTCATTCAATTAAATCCTAAATCTAAAATTTCAAATCTCAAACAAATTCAAATCTCAAAATACTGAATTTCAAAACAGGTTTTGGGTTTTGTGATTGTTATTTTGTATTTGTTTGGAAATTGCTTTTTCGAATTTGGAATTTATTATTTAGGTCAATAAGACTAACTCAAAGCCAGATACATCGGAGATATCCTGATTTTGTTACATAATTCTTTCAACTCACAGCATTATCAACCGCTTGTTAATATTAAAAGGAATAGTTAATAAGTAATGATTTTCTATATCTGATATTAAAAACATAAGTTTCGGAAAAGATTTTGCTTTATTGTCGTGCCTGTTTGAAATCAAGCACCCGCCTCAGAGAATACGGGTTATAAACAAAATGTTAATATCCTTTGTTAATTCATTGTGTACAGAAACAACCCTGAAAATTTGCATCCGGATATGCCGGTGTTGTATTTTTGTATCATCAGGTGAGTGATAAAAAGCTAACCTGTCACGACAAGGGGACAGGAAATTTTTCTCTAACAAGAAAAGGAACTGTTACCAGGTTCTTTCAAAGGATGCAAATCCGGAGTCTGACTCCTCCGGTGGCAGACAGGATCTCCAGGCGGGCAACTGCAGGGAGGGCGGCAGAGCAACTTCGGTTGTTATTGTCGTGTGGAAAAAGGGGCAACTCTTTATCTTCGGTCTGTCAAATCATGGTAACATGGTTTAAATCCACCGGCAAGGCAGGAAATCAGCAGCCCTAAACAGGTTGTTATCTTCCCGCCGGGCTTCAAAGCCGCTGAGCCGCAAGGCCCAACGGATCAAAAGCCTGTCTGACCGGCGAAGTACAAATTTCAGCAATGTTGTTTGTACCGGGTCAATGATACTTTCGGGTAACTGCGACCAGCCAATAACTGCAACCTGTGGTTGTACGGGTAACCGCACAACAAGGGGAATTCCGTAACTGGGGTTCCCCTTTAGTATTTTTTTACTTTTCTTAATCATGAACTATAACCAGTAACCAATAACACCTAACATATCTATTCGGGTACAAAGTTGATGGGTTGGGCAACTGGTTTGGCAAATGGTCTGTAGTTTTTGGTTATGGCTTCCGGTTTGGTCAGAGTTTTTTAGACCAACGACCATTTACTATAAACCAAACCAGCCGCTCAACCCTTCAACCAAAACCAGATTTAGTCAGGTATAACAATGAAGGAGCAGAAATATTCAGACAACCCGAACAGCAACTATTTTTTTAACATCTAAGTAATGTTAGACCTTCCATCGTCCCCCGCCTTTAAGCTGAAGTATGGTGAAGGTATAAAGGGGTCATGGAAGCGTCGAAGTGGACAGAGTTCGACGATTCCATGTCCTCACTCGCTTTGCTCGTTCGGACGATGGAATGTCGAACTTAAGTGTAAGATGTTGGGTGGAAGTTGTTATTTATAAACGTATTGAAACCAATAACCAGTGTGGGGAAGGGTGTGTTAAAAATGATTACTGTAAATGGTTACCGGCTACCGGTTACTAAGAAAAGAAAATAATCGGAAATCAGGAGTACTATTCCTTCACAAACACCGAAGTTCCTCCGCCCTGCCACTTTATAAAATAGCATCCGGAGACAAAATGCGAAACGTCTACTCTTTCAGTTTCACCCGTATAAGTGCCTATCTGTTTCCCCATAGACGAAAACAGGGTAAATGGGTCTTTGTTCTCTGAAGGGATTGAAATGTAATTATCAGCAGGATTGGGGAACACTGTTAATGATTTCAGAATGAGTACATTTTCGCTGATGCCAACAAATCCCGTTGAATTCAGAGTAATATAATAGTAATTCAGCGAATCCGAGCTGGTTTCAATATCAACCGGAAAATTCTGCGAGACAACACCTGCCTTCTCGGGAGAAATAAAATATTTTCCGTAGGGAAGATTTTCGAAAAGAAATTCACCAAGACTGTCGGTTTGTGCAGATTTGATGCAGTTCCCGTCAATATCAAAAAGCAGGACTGACATATTTGAAGCATTATGTTCGGGATTGAAGTATAGCGTAAGTGAGTTCCAGTTTGTGTTAAAGATGCTCTCTTCGTATAAAGCAGTGTTGGTATATGTGATCTTACCACGAACAGAACGGTCGCCGGTAATAATATCGCTGAAAGATGCAAGGTGAATATTCTGTATAGTATTGTTGGAGGACACGTGTACAGGTACTGCATGCTGCCAGTTTATCGAATTCCCCGAATATGTGGGAAGATAAACCGGATAATAAAAGCCTGTGATCTGAAATACAGGTATAACATAAACCAGGTAAAGGCCGGGATCTATGTCGGCAAAATGATAATTTCCGTTAATCACCCGAACGACTTCGGTATATGTGAATTCATTGTAGGTCCTGTTTACCAGAAGAGCAAATCCTGACGGCAGCAATGAGAAATTTGTGAACACCGTACCGCTTAAATTATATGTTATCTGGGGTAAAGATTCAATTACCACTGTATCGCAGAATGTTCCTACGCATCCGCTTGTTGTAAGTACCGTCAGGCAGACAATAAAAGAACCGGTCTCATCATAATCATGAGTAGGTTCATTGATAGTAGATGTTTCTCCGTCGCCGAAATCCCATAAAAAGGAATCAACAATAATTTCTGCGTTCTTCTGAGTAAACTTAACCTGTTTGCTTTCATTGTTTACGTTGAAAATAAACTCAACATTGCAGGTGTCTATCTGCGAAAAGCCTGTTAAAGGCAATAATAGAAAAAAGATTATTTTCTTCATCTTAAATAATACCTTAATGATAGTTTACATCCCCATGAACTGGTCTTTACATTAAAAGGAAAGTCGTAGACAAACAGAGTGTTGAGATTGCGTCTGTAGAATGGTTCGAGCGAAATGCCCATGCGTGAAAAGGGTTTGTAATGGATCTCGAGCGAAGCTCCACCGGAGAATAGCCAGCGGCTGTATGTCTCTCTTTGTACCGGAATATCACCAAATTCCGCAAAGGGATTGACCATATTGCCGTATGTATATGTGAGCAGGCCGGGAATAAAGGATACTTTCAGCCTGTAGTCAAATCTTCCCGAAGAAACAGTGTATCCTGCAGATAACGGGATCTCAAAATATGAGAGTTTTGCATTCGCTGTATTCTTTTGAATCTCCTTAGTTGTAACCGGTTTAGAAACGGAAATTGTATCTGGGGTATGTACATATTGAGAGTCAATAACAGCAAAATATACCTCGTTCCCGTTGATAAACGAATCAAGATTCAGAACCCAAAGCGTGTCGTATACATAACGACCACCGTCTAGTATCCAGTTGATTAATACCGTATCGGTTTTGTAGTGAAGAGTATTATATGATGATGACTGGTTCATGCCTGAATATGCAAGCCCACCCTGAAAACAGAGATTTTTCCACTGATAATTCATTCCAAAACCACCTGAAATTACCGGACCTGCCTTTATTTCAGGATCAAGACTAAAATCATCAGTAAGATCCATAGTTCTATTGAATGTGGTTGCATTTGCATACGAAAAGAACAAATCGGCCGAAAATCTGAATCTTTCAATTGTTACAGGCTTGCCAAGCCAGTCAACAATACTGTCAGTTGATGATATATTGAAAGAAGGTTTTTCGGAATTCAGGTTAAAACCAAGAACAGGCAATAAATTGAGTTCTTCCTGATCTGTTATGCGGTCTTCGAATGGACGGTTGCTTTTTACTTCAGGAACCTGAGATAATACTTCAGTGTTCTGAATAATATTGTCAGCCGGTTTTGAAAATGACGATCCTGAATTTACCGGGGATGTTTTATTTATTACCGGTGTAATAACAGTAATTGCATTATTTTGTACAGGATTAGTTTGTGCGGGAATTCCGGAAAGAATATCTGATGAAATAACAGTCTGAGCAATTTGTGCCGGCTGATACTGATCATTTGTGGTCAGGCTATAAGTTCCAAAAACAAATGTCAGTGCTAATCCCAGGTAATGAATGTTGAAACTTCCCGGACTGAACCTTACGAAATTCTTAAACCAGAGAGAGAGGGCAATTGAGGTCCAGACTGAAGACGAAGGCTTAACGGGACTATTGGTAAGGGTAGATACAATTCCTTTCCACCACAACCGGTTATTAATACGCGACCATGTCTGGGGTGATGGCTTGCTGCTCCTGTTCCCAAGTCCTTCTCTGAATATGTCTTCCAGTTCTCTTTTCATTTTGGTTCTGCAACCAGATTTTTAATTTTCAATTCAACCAGTTTTTTCTGAAGGAGTTTTCTTGCACGGGAATATTGTGATTTTGAGGTTGCTACATCAATCTCAAGCATCGTTGCAATTTCTTTGTGCTGATAACCTTCAATGGCAAACATGTTAAAGACCATGCGATAACCTGTGGGCAGGCTCTGAACAACTTTAAGGAGTTCCTCGTAAGTATATTCGAAATCCTCAGCTTTTATCTCAATTTCATCTTCGGTAAGGTTAGCAACATCTACCTGATTATACCTTTTAAGATTCTGCCGGTAATTTGTGATCGCCGTGTTGATGATTATCCTTTTCATCCATCCTTCGAAAGAACCTGAGCCTGAATACTGGCCGATACGGTTGAAGATCTTGATGAATCCTTCCTGCAAAACATCCTCGGCCTCCTGCCTGTCCTTTGCATATCGCAGGCAAATGCCAAGAAATTTTGAGGAATAGGCCTGATAGAGAGTTTTTTGCGCTCTCCGGTTGTTTTTCAGGCAACCATCAATTATTTCCCGCTCGTCCTTTAGTTCAGACATATTGAAAGACCTAAACTGTAATTAAAAGGTTGCACTAGGCTTTTTAATAATGTATAGACGAGGAAAATTTAAAAAAGTTGTCTGCCCTTTTTTAAAAGTCCCAAGTCCAAAAATCCAAGCCCCAAGCCCCAAGGGAAGCATCCTTGGAATTTGGGTCTTGAAATTTGGAATTTGGGTCTTAAACAAGTGCTATTTCTTCAGCAACCACACCGGCATTTCCGGATTCCTATTCCTCATGACAGTCAACTGGTTATCGGCCTCTGTTTTTTCGGTAGAATAGTAAATTGCGATCCTTAACTTGTTGTCAGAATTGACAATAACGGGATCAAATCCCTTACTCTTCATTTCTTTTGAAAATTGCTCCGCTCTCCACATTTCAACAAAGCTGCCTGCAATAAGGTAGTATCCATTTTCAGTTGTGGTAGTTGCAGATGTTTTTACGACCTCTTTTTTTATCACAGGAGCAGGTTCTGTTTTTTCAACAACAGAAACAACTGTGTCAGCAGGCGCCTCATTTGCAACTTCATCTGTGGTCATCGCAAGCGCATTCTCTTTTTGCGTCATTTCATCAATGAGTGATGCAATGCTGTCGCGCGAACCCGCAGTATATTGCAACGGTTTGTTCTGGATCTGAATATATGCTTTTTGCTGTTGTACAAGAGATTGCTTGCTGACCTGCAGCGGGATGAAATTAAGGGCAAGGAAAAGCGCAATACTTGCAGCAAGAGCAGCTGTACCAAATGGAATTCTTGTAACTACAGCCTGTATCTGTGCTCGTTTCTTATATTCATCCAACTGGGTTACATTCAATACAGGGAACCCGTAATAGCCCGGCCTTGTAAAGAGATCCGATGAAGGTGTGAATACAATGTTCCCTTCGCCCTGAAAAACGAACCGGCCAAGAGAACCAAAGGTTACTTCTCCCGTGTGGAGTAATGAAAATTCTATCTCTTTTACTTTTGATCTTATTGTCTCACGTGCCTCAGCAAATGGTAAATCAAGCAGAATGGAAACATGATGAGCCAGCAGCCCGTCGTCTTTGTTTATGTTCCTGTTAAAAGTAAGTTCGCAAGCGGGAGGAAAGAACTTTTCCTGTTCTTCGGAATACCAGGAAGGTTTTTTTCTTGTAATTAATGCGCCAAAATCCGGAATAACAACACATTCGTGCATCAATAAAAGCTGGCGGCAATATTCTGAGATCTGTTTCATTGTTTAAATCTCTGCAAAGGTAGTCAACAGAGCCCCTCAGCGCAGATGGGATTATTAACAATTTATCAACCGCTGACATGTTTATAACATAAATAAAATTGTAATCGTTTTAATGAACAATGCCAAATGCTCAATT
>CAZEWB010000015.1:0-16504 GCA_964515655.1 uncultured Bacteroidales bacterium | reverse complement strand
TGTGTTGGGTGTGTTTGGTTGTGGTTTTTTTCAGCTTGCTAAGTATGTCTATTAACTCCTGACTTTCCTTTATAAATACGGGTATAGTATTGTTTTTAATAGAATAAGGACGCTTAAAATCCATTGTTTTTGAGGGAGATAAGAGAATCTTCAGCATAATGGATTCATTTATATATCGTTAATTCCTATCTGTTTTAAAGCGTGCAAATTATGTATAAATATTTAATTATCAAAAAAATTGTAGTTTTGAAATACAAATTTTACAGTAACAGAGCGGGGTTTTGAAAGCACAACTGACATATTTCTTTGCTATTCTGAAAGATACAACCTTCAGGAGAATTGTAAACTATTTTGCAATGCAGATCGCATACCTGCACTCCCTGCTATTCAACAGGCCCTTTTTACCTCATGCTCCCATTGCAATATCCGTTGAACCCGTCAGAGGCTGTAATTTATCCTGCAGCGGATGTCCTGCCGGAAATATTAAAGGGACCGAAATAAAAACCATTAACCCGGATCTGTTCAGAAAGATCATTGACGAAGTATCGCGCCGTTCTTTTTATCTGCAATTGTGGTTTCAGGGCGAACCCCTGCTGCATCCCGAAATTGATTATCTGATAAAATATTCACGAACAAAAGGAATGTTTACAGTAATTGCCACAAATGGTATTTTATTAAACGGATCACTTTGTGAAACCCTTATCAGATGCGGCCTGCAAAAAATCATTGTAAGCATCGACGTGCCTGGTGATAAAGATGATTTCTCGGTTGGAGGGAATTACCAGAAAGTATGCGATAATATAAAGATGCTTACAACCCTGAAAAAAATGGACAAAACTTCCTTCCCTCTTATCGAAGCTCAGATGGTTGTAACAAGTTATAATGAAAAAGAATGCAACACCTTCCGTAAGGACATGAAAGATGCCGGCGCCGATATTATTAAACTGAAAAGTGCATGGTTCCCCGACCTGAATGACCCGTCACTGCCGGTTCCCATAAAAAACTCCCGTTACAGAAAAAATCCAGATGGCACATGGTCCCTACGCAAATCAATACGAAACAAATGTTCAAGGATTTTTACCACAATGGTCGTAACCTTCAACGGAGATATCATCCCCTGCTGTTTTGATAAAAACTGTAGTTATGTGATGGGTAATATTAACAACGAGCCCTTATTGAAAATCTGGAAAAACGTTGTATTCCGTAAATTCAGAAAAGGGATCCTTGATGATCGGGAAAAAACGGGGATATGTAATAATTGTTTATCCTGAACCGGAATTTTAAAGTGAATTTTATTCATAAATTCACCACATAGGCACATAGATTACATAGAAAAACACAAAGAAAGAATCAATGTGAAATACTATGTGCCCTATGTGTCTATGTGGTAATATTGCCTACACCTACATCCCTCAACGCCAATATTACTTCTTCGCAAAGTAAATATTTGGCGATGTGTCACCCTCTTTAAGCAGCACCAGTTTTTCTTCTGTAAGTTCCACTATTTTATATGTGACTGGCTCTTTTTCCTTGCCGGCGGCCGAATCCCACTCGCGCATTATCACCGCTGTTTCATCGTTGTTGAAGCTCCAGTAACCCAGAACAGAAACAGAAAACAATCCCTCTCCTATTGTTCTGGAATACGAAAGTTTTGTGGCATCTTTCTGGTCGATCCCGAAAACAACTGTTTCTGCAACAAAGTCGGCAATAGCCTTTACATCATCTTTAAGTTCAATGTTTGCGGTGACATTTGTCGCATCCTGAAGTGTGTCCGTACTCCCTTTGATCGTGGCGTTGGGATCAAGTTTCCATGGAATTGAGCAAATAAGTGTCCCCTTTTCGGTAAGCACAACTTTTTCATTTTCCGTGCTACCTTCCTTTTTATCACTTCCGCCGCCGCAACCTGACATAAGCGGAAATAACGCAGTAATACATATTACAGAAATAATGCTTTTAATGTTTTTCATAGTTCATTTTTTTTTCAAAGATAGAAAAAATCCCAGTGCGGCAAATTTGCAATCAGAAACTGAGGTCAAGATTGAGGTCAAGGTCGAGATCAAGGTCAAGCATGTTTACCCTTTCTCGACCTTGAACTCGACCTCGGCCTAAGATGTATATTACGAAATATATTTATTTCTAGTTTATAAGAACCCTCTTCTTCACAGAATTCTTTTCGTCGGAAACAACAATAACGTACATGCCTTTTTTAAATCCCCTTACGGGTATTTCAATAATACTTTGTTTGCTAAATGTTTTATTATATACCGCAACCCCCAGGACGCTGTATAATTCGACATTGAAATTTCCCGTATTGTTCTTTTTATCCTTGAACTCAATTGTTATAGCCTCAACACCGGGATTATAACAGGTATTTATCTGATCATAAGTAATAGACGATGATTCATTTCCTGAAGAACAATCAGAAACAGCAGATATCTGTTGCGCCTGAGCAGTAAGAGCCAGAGCGAATATTAAAATCGTACTAATAAATATTCTGGTCAGAAACATGTTTTTTTAACTTCTGCAAAAGTATAAAAAAAACATGGACAACAGACATACAGTACTTTTTTAATCCTTTGTCAGACTTTCACCCCCCTTCCAACGGACACTTCTTGTCAATTTCCGCTATAATACTTTTTCTTAAACCAGAAGGCTACATTCACGAGAGCGATCATTACCGGTACCTCGACCAGCGGCCCAATAACCGCTGCAAATGCCTCACCTGTTTTCATCCCGAAAATTGCAATGGCCACAGCAATGGCCAGTTCGAAGTTGTTGCTTGCTGCTGTGAAAGAAAGCGTCACCGATTGCTCATAAGTTGCACCTACTTTTTTGCTCATGAAAAATGACATGAAAAACATTACAACAAAATAGATAAGCAATGGTATAGCTATCATTACAACATCCAGCGGTATTTTAACAATATATTCGCCTTTGAGTGAAAACATAACTAATATTGTAAACAGAAGCGCAATCAGCGTAAGCGGACTGATCTTCGGAATAAACTTTGTGTGATACCATTCTTTGCTCTTAACTCTTATTAAAATAAAACGAGTAATAAAGCCGGCAATAAATGGGATCCCAAGATATATGAATACACTTTCGGCAACTTTGCCTATAGTAATTTTTTCTACTGCATCATTTGTAGGGATTCCGAACCATCCCGGAAGGACGGCAATAAAAAAGTATGCGTAGACCGAAAAAAAGAGTACCTGGAAGATACTGTTGAAAGCAACAAGTCCGGCGGCATACTGAGTGTCGCCTTTTGCAAGATCATTCCAGACAATGACCATTGCGATGCACCGGGCAAGTCCTATCATGATTATTCCGTACATGTACGGCAGGTTTGCATTGTTCTCCCCTGGAAATAATTTGAAGAACGCTATTGCAAGAAAAAACATCAGCACCGGGCCAATGATCCAGTTCTGGACCAAAGACAATCCAAGCACTTTGTAATTTTTAAAGACATCGCCAAGTTCCTCGTATTTCACTTTTGCTAGTGGCGGGTACATCATTAAAATAAGTCCTATCGCTATTGGAATATTTGTTGTGCTGTCGGGCGATGACTTTAAGGAATCCCAGAAAGCAGCAACTTCGGGGAACAGATAACCGGAAAAAACACCGATCGCCATAGCTAGGAATATCCATAAAGTTAAATAGCGATCCAGGAAATTAAGACGTTTGTTTGTTGGCATAATTGATTTGATGATTTTTTGATTTGATGATTTGAAAATAGCGAGACTTAGATCTTTCCCTTGTTTTTGGTAGTACTGATTATTTTGCTGAGTACTTTAATAATTGACTGCAATTGTGTTGAAAGATTTCCGACATCAGGGTACCGTTTGCTTCTTTGGCAAAGAATAAGCCAGTATTCTGTTTCGTCGGCTTCTTTTGCCGCAATTTTCATTTTGTGAATAAAGTCTGCATCGCTTTCAGCATTCTGAGCTTCACGAACATTTGCGCCAATTGAAGTACCTGATCCCAGCAGTTGTCTGCTTATCACAAATTTTCTCTTTTCTTCAAGTATCTCACAATACTCAATGACATCTAGCGAAAAGTCTAATGTCAGATCAACAATTAAATTGTCTTGGTCGTTTCTCATAGTATTTAGTTTTTGGTTAGTGGTATTTTCATCTTCAAATCTTCAAATCAATCCATCTTCAAATCAATAATTAACAAGCAGGTTCAGTTCCCCTTATCGCCCCAAGCATTATTCCCGCCGCACAACCCACACCAGACCTTACAGTAATGGCTCCCTCCGGACAGTTTTTAGCACAAGCACCGCATTCCATGCAGGAATTTTTATTTATTATTTCGGCCTTTCGGTCTTTAACTTCAAACACATTATGAGGACAGACAATAGTACACATCTTGCAACCGGAACATTTCTGCTGATCCAGTTTCAGTGTCGTTACATTTTCAATATACTTTGTTCCAAACATAATTCATCAGATAAAAAGTGAGACGATCCATCCAGTTAAACCCAACGACGAAGAAATTATCTGCAGAGGCAATGAAAGTTTCATTTCCTTTTTTACTCCCGATAACGAAGTATAAGTAGAAGATCCGGTAAAATTCATTGCAAGAAATGAAGATAATCCACCTATAATTAAAAGCCATGAAATTATTTCGACTATTGAATTCCCTAGTCCGGTTAAAAAGTATAAAGCAATTGCCAGACCCCATCCCGCGATCAGCCCTTTTATTGAAAAAATTCTGAATGGGATCCATGGTAAAAAAGCGGGAGTAATAACGCAGCCGGCAAGATAAGCGGAAAAAAGGTTTAATACAGCGTTTCCACCTTTACTCCATGCGTCATCTACCGAATAGCCATTTAGGCTTAGCCCTGATAATATAAAAAAGACAGCAGGAATAAGAACAAGATAATATCCTCCAAAGGTTATCTCTACCGGAACAAGTTTAAGTCTTTCGTAAATCGGGAACCTTACTCTTCTCATTTCTGCGCTTGCTTTAAGACCCGAACGCACAAAGTCCTTAATGTCGCTTGCTTTTACAGGGCCATAGATTACATGGAATCCAGTTTTTTCAAATATCTCGTGAGCCGACACTCCCGGCGCACCCAACTGTGGAACGATAACTTTTTTATGAGCTACCAGTTTTTCCAACTCATGGGCTTTTATCCTGTATGTAAGTTCTTTTGTCCCGAATGTCCCTTTGCCCGCGGCGCACCAGACGTTGATCCCTTTTGTATCAAGGACCAGTATCCAGGCGTTCATACCTTCCAGCGCTCTGCGCAGATGATCAAAACTTAGTTTAAAATTTGCAGACACAAAAACATTCGAGTTCTCATCAGGATTACCTATCGCATACAAACCCGGCTTAACAGAATAATTCATTCGTCCCAGGCTCCAGCGCACTTTAATTGTACTCCAGATATCATAACGACTCCAGCGGGCAGCGATCTGCCATACATCACCGACCGGAGTTTTTAAAGTTCCTGTAATATATTCCGGCAACATTGTTTTATATCGTTAACAGTAAATAGAAACCAATAATTATCATTAAAAGACCACCTGCGATCCTAAGCACTTTTGAAAATTTTGCAAAGTTTTTTGAAGTCGTTCCGAATCCTAATCCAACACCTACAATGATTATAGCAAAGGTCAGCCCGTATCCCAATGCATACATAAAAAGCAAAAGAATGCCCCAGATAAAACTGCCTTTAACGAATGACGCAGCAAGAATTATAGGGAAAACAGGATTGCAACATGAACTGCATGCAAGGGTCAGCCCGCCGACAGTCAGTCCGAATATTATTGACGAAAGCGTTCCGGATTTCCGGTTAGTCATCTTAATTTTAATTCCGGGTATTTTAAAAGGAAGCATATCCATTGTCCACAATCCAAAGAACACCGATAAGATTCCCGCTGCAATTTTCCAGTAAACTCCAAAGGAATCACTGATAAGTTCGCTGGCATAACCCACCAGGCCGCCGATAACTGACATTGAAATGACCAGGCCTAATAAAAAGTATATGCCACTCCAGATTACTGCTTTAGATTTTCCTTCAGAAGCAAGCGATCCCGAATAACCGGCGACCATCCCGAGGATAGAGATATTGCATCCGCAGGTAAATACACTGAATATCCCAAGCAGGAATACAGCAGCAAGGACGGTGATACCAGCCTGTTCAGAAGCAAGTACCTGTTGTATCCACTCTTCCATTATTCTTTAGATTTTGGGCAACATGATTTTTTATCCGGCGAATAGATAGTGTTTATGCTTTTGCATGAACTGGTGTCACACCCGCCTTGTTGCGTTACACATGTTGTATCGTTATTTACCGGAGGCGGATCGCTGAATTTCTGAGTTAACTTTATTGTTACAATAATTATCACAGCTAAAATTACAATAGCAAAAAGGATCTTCATCCAGCATTTGCTTTTAGGAGGCTGGCAGCATGAATTGTCACTACTGTTACTACCGCATCCACAATCTTGTTTTACGTTTTCGTTGTTTTCCATATTTTTTGATTTGATGATTTGAAAATTTGTCAATTTGAAGATTTGAAAATTCCCCTCCCCTTTGCATTATTCATACACGTCGCCCTGAATTGTCAAGGTAACGGGATTTGTTTTTGCATTTGACATAACAGTGATTGTTTTGTTGAACACCCCGGTTTCTTTTGTATCATATCCCACTTTTATCTTACCGGTCTTTCCGGGCATTATGGGTTCTTTGGTCCAAACGGGCGTGGTACAGTCGCATGATGTTGTGACATTACTGATAATAAGCGGACCCTTTCCTGTGTTTTTAAAAACAAAATCAAAACTTGCATCTGCTTTTTTTAATACTGCACCGAAATTGTGCGTGGTTTCCTCAAAACTTATCTGCGGTATACTTGAACCCTGATTGTAAAGGGAATTGTCGGTCTGGCAGATCGCGTTCGTACAAAAAGCAACTGAAACAATGGCAATCATTATTGCTTTTATAGTGCTCATATTTAAAGATTTTATATTAATACTTCCTGAGATTTGTTTGAGTTGACAAGTTTCCCGTCTGATAGTTTGATGTTCAGGTTGCCGAACTCGGCTGCCAATGGACTATGTGTAACCATCAGTATGGTGATCTTTTCGTCCTTATTTATTTTTTTCAGTAATTTCAGAATGTCAGAAGACAATCCCGGATCAAGGTTTCCTGTTGGTTCATCTGCCAGTATAAGTGAAGGAGAGTTAACAAGCGCCCTTGCTATAGCAACTCTTTGCTGCTGGCCTGCCGACAATTCGCGGGGATAATGATTTTTGCGATTATCCAGATCAACACGTCTCAGCAATTCAGTAGCTTTATAAAGCTTTTCCTTATTCCTCATTCCAGTATCTGCCAGGGGAAGCATCACATTTTCAATTGCTGTAAGGTACGGTATCAATGCAAAACTCTGCATTACAAAACCGATATGCTTTTTTCTGAAACCGGATATTTTACTGTCGGAGGCAGAGGTGACTTCAAAACTATCAATATAAATTTGTCCTGAACTTGCTTTAATAAGACCCGCCAAAGACAACAATAAGGTTGATTTACCTGAGCCGGAAGGCCCTGTTATAGTTACAAAATCACCCTTATCTGCTACAATATTTATATCATTCAGTGCATTTACAACACCATCTTTATGCTGATAGTTTTTGCAAAGATCTATGGTTTTCAATATCATAATTACACCTCCTGCATATTTTTGAACGGATCTATTCTTCCGGCCAGATATGATGGAATTAATGCTCCTAAAAGAGAAACTCCGACTGATATCAGCAATGAAACACCAATCAGGCTTAATATCGGAGTTACAGGCAATCCTGCCAGTTCCGGCCCCATCCACATAGCTGCCAGGGTTCCTAATATATAACCAACAATTCCTCCTATGATTCCAAGAACAAAAGCTTTTATAAGCATCATTCTATAGATTACTGTTTTATTAAAGCCGATCATTCTCAGCATTCCAATTTCTTTACGCCTTTCATTAATATTAGCCCACATAAAGTTTCCGATAGAAATCCCACCAACAAATACAATAATGATAAGGAATATCAATGAGACCTTGTTCATCATCTTGTTTGTTTGAATCTGTGTAGAAACTATCTGACCAATAGTTGTGATCCTTGTGTCGGGGAGAACATTGCGCAACTTGCCCAAAAGCCCGTCGGATATTGCATTGCAACAACCCATGATTTCTATCGCACTTACCTGATCGGGAATTTTCAATAACTCCTGAGCCTTGCGTAAATGAATAAAAACACGGTCATCGTCTACTGTTCCTGTTTCATTTAGAATTCTGGTAACAGTAAATTTCTGACCTAAAATATCTAAACCACTACCTTCCTTTACCTTTAGTTTATTTGCCATTGATGAACCAATAAGGCATTCGTCAGCAGCCAGCGAGTCAATTACTTTTCTTTGCAATTTCTCATCTTTTAAACCCAGGTCCTTATTTGCAGAATTATCCGGTGCACAACTTGCCATAATTTCATTTCCGAGCAGCCCCGATTGCTGCCACAATGGCTTTGATGCAATTTCGTTTTTGGGCAGTATTCCTGTTAAAACAACATTTTCGTTGCCAATTTTAATCCTTCTTGTAAGTTTGGGAGATAAATTATCTACTCCCTGAAGTGTAGAAGAAAGTATTCTTTCAACATATTCCTGAGGAAGTGTAGGCCCGTCAATATCGGCTGCGTAATAGTTGTCAACATTAGAAGATTGGGGAAGGACCAAAATATTTGCCCCAAGGTTATCAAGATTTATTGCTACTGCTTTTTCAGAAACAACAGACACAGAACGTATCCCAACAATTACTGCTATGCCCAGAGTTATGGCCAGTAAACCCGATATCAACTGAGACTTGTGTTGTTTAAACTCAAGCCAGATAAGTCTGCTTATATTCATTATTATCTCATGTTAGGTAAATAAAATTTTGTGTGAAAAAAGTTCCAAGTCCCAAATTTCAAGTCCCAAATTCCAAGGGAGCCGTCCCTTGGGGCTTGGATCTTAGGTCTTGGATCTTGGGGCTTATTCCCTGTCTTTTTGCGTAACATCAGTTATTATTATTTCTTTCCGCAACCACTTTTGCTTGCACCGCCGGGGCAGCAACCACCGGCTTTAACCGTTTTGTTTGCCGAAGTAGTAAGATCAGTAACATTAACAGCCCCTTCGTAAGTTGCTGTGATCTGACCGCTTCCGTTCGCTACAACAACTTTGGTTTTACCATTAAGTGATGGCACTCCGATCTGTTTTAAAAATGCCGATTCTTTTGCATCATCAACATCTATTTCAATAACGACAGGTTTTGATGCTATTTTTGAACTCGCCGTTTTACATTCTGTAAGAATAGTTTTCTTATCAGTAAGAGTCTTATTTGAAACGATTATGAAAACAGGCTTTTTTTCATTCAATGCCCAAAGTGCCATGTCCTGTTTGGGAGATGGAATTGCGCCAACAAGCTGGTCGGCTGTTGCAGTTGCAGGATCAAAGCCACCCGTTGCAACTCCCTTGGGCGAAATAACAAGGAGAAAGGGGGCTGTGACGCCGGCTATCCCATATTTGGTAACTATTGCAGCATTTGCAGCTTCATCTTTATTCATTTTTACAACAACAGAGTTTTTCGCTTTAAGGCTTGCGTCTTTTGCAATTTTTTCTGCCTTGGCAACATCAGTAACTCCGGTTCCGGTGATGACTAAAAAAACCGTTTTACCTGCTTTTGTAGCTTTTGAGATTTCATCAGAGGCACTAAATGAATTTGCCCTGATATCCCCAGATGCAATTAAAATAGTTGATAATATAAATGTAACCATTACCAACTTTGAAGTTCTCTTTTTCATGTTTTTGAGTTTTATTGGGTTTTGAAATTATTTCTTTTTTTCACGGGGTTTTAACTGACACATACAACTGCCGGAAAGTTTTTCTGATTTGTCTGTTTCCAATGCAAGGCCGTCCCTTTCCCATTCCACAATGCCTCCTGCTAAATTGATCACATTACTAAAGTCCTTTTCGATCAGCAATTTCATAACTTCGCGACTTTGCAGTCCGGAGGCATCGGCAACAATTATCATCTTGTCGTGTGGAATTTGTGCCAACGACTCCGCAAGAACCGATAAAGGGCAGAATAATGTGCCTGCTACTGCAAATCTCTTATATGTTGTGTGAAATTCTTCTCTTACATCAAGAATAATGGCTCCTGCCCTGCATAATTCCCACGCACCCGCCGGAGTAATGTTTCTGTATCCGTTGCTTTCGAAACAGTATTTTTTTATAATTGCTTCGACTTCCATATTATTTACACTTGCAGCAGCAATCGCTTATAGATTTTTCGAAAAAATTATTGAGAGATCTTTTTACCTTCTCCAGATAATTCATGTCGAGACAGTAATGGATCTTAAGACCATCAATTGTTCCCTGTATTATCCCCATCTTTTTCATGTCCTTTAAATGCTTGGAAACAGTTGTCCGGCCAATCGGTAAAAAATCGGAAATATTTCCTGTACGGATCTCCTTTTTTTCAGCCAGTATCTTAATTATTGCTATTCTGGCAGGATGAGAAAGTATCTTTGCAAAAGAGGCAATCTCCTGCATGTCAGCATCAAACTGTTGAGATTTATTATTGGTCATAAACACAATGTTTAATGTCGTAAACATACGACGGTTGTGTGAAATAAAAAAATAATTTTTGTTAATTCTTTGTCAAGATTATATCGAATTGCTGTTTTATCTCTCTTATTTTTCTACAGGTAAATTGTTTTCTGTCCAGCCTCTGTAGCCATCAGTAATATCAATAATAATTCCTTTATAATTGTTTTCTTTTAATACCTTGATCATTGCTTCCGATCTTGTATTTTCCATACAATATACTACAATTGTTTGCGTGGTTATGTATTTTAAGACCTGCACCTGCACATCATCACTGAATGCATCAATATTGATAGCCTCAGGAAGATGACCCTCGTTGTATTTCACAATGTTCCTGCAATCAATAATAATTGCGCTTTCGCTATTTTTTAAACTATCCAGCCTGTCATAAAATCCCATAGAAGTTACACTTTGAATGGTCTGGGCTTTTGAGATGAATGCAATAAAGCATAAAAGTGACATTAACAGAATTTTTCTCATATAATTTCTTTTATAACCATTTTTTTCTGAAGGTTAGATTAAGTTCAACTCAAAAGGTTTAATGGTTATGTTCTTTCACCATGTCAATCACTTTAATTTCTTCAATTACAATTCTCCGGATATTGAGACATTTTTTGAAGGGCACATTTTCGGACAACCATCAATAGTAATGCAATTGCTCATATTATTCACTAACAGCAGCCCGATTTATTTGGGTTCTGGTTATTTGAATGACAGCCGCATGAGGGAGGACAATCCGGGGCAGCAATACTATTTGCAAGTGAATTGGCAACAGATAGAATTTTATCTGCCGGAACCTGCTTAACCTTAACAGACAATTCAATTGCTTCAAGGATCTGCTCTTTTGTAAGACCTGCTTTTACAGCAGCAGGAATGTGATACTCAATACATGGAACACAATTACCGGCAATTGCTGCGCCTATTGCAACAAGTTCTTTTTCTTTTGAAGTGAGTTTTTCCATAATTTCATATTTTTTAAAAAATTAAAACCTTTATCAGCTTCCGCAGCCACAACCACCAAAGGTTTTTCCGGAATGGGAATCGGGACTGATGTTACTTATTGCTTTAACAATTTCACCGGCGACTTTATCGATCATTTGAAGATGTTCTTCGGTAAGATCTTTATTTCTGATGATTTTTGTGTTAAGTGCGTTTTCATTACCTATGATCTTCGAAATATCTATAAAACCGTTGACCTTGCCGCTATATTTTTCAGTGCTTCTTTTAGCGCATAGTTTATCGCAGCCATCAACCGATATCGTTGGAAAGACCTTGGCAAAGTTTCTTTCTTCCTCGCCGCCTGCAAGATATAGAGGAAGACAAAGTGTTACTGTATGAACAAATTTAAGTTCTTCAAGAACTTTTCTTGTGGCGAGCCTCGAAATTGTTCCGCCCAGACATTCCTCGCCACTGCATGATATTACACCTACTTTCATAACAGACATTAATACTCCTCCTTAAATTATTTCGTTTATTTTTTTAGAGACCTTCGCAGCTATTTCACTAACCACTAACTCACCATCAGAATCGAGCTGAGTTGGCGAACCGAACTGTTTGCCCTTATGATCCTTAACAGTGTCCAGAACTTTTATTTCTTCTATTACTATTCCACCAGCTATCGAGACATTTTTTGAAGCGCACATTTTAGGACAACCATCGACAGTTATGCAATTGCTGCCTTCCATTTTTTCCTTAACCTCTTTATCACCGGTTACTATATATGCAAGGCAAACTGTTTCTGATTTTTCGGGACATAATTCAATTACTGTTTTCAAAGCAGCCTCTCTTGCTATCAGTCCGAAGACCTTACCTATGCCACTGCAAGGAACAACTTTAATTTTTTTATTCATCTAACCCTCCGCCTTTTTTTTCATTATTTCAAAATATTTATTGAATCCGATCAGGAGTTCTTTATCGCTTTCAAAATCTGTCAGTTCAATTTCTGCTATCCAACCCAACTCATAGGGATTTTCGTTGATAAGTTCGGGCTTTTGTACAAGGGTTTCATTTACGGAAACTACCTTGCCGCTAACAGGTGATATTATTTCAAAGACGGTCTTTGTAGATTCTATAGAGCCGGCCTCGCCAAACTGGTCAATTTTTGCACCAATTTCGGGAGGTATAAAATATAAAATATCTGAAAGGTTTTGTTGAACGTAATCTGTAACGCCTATTCTGGCATGGTTTCCAATAATGTATGCCCAGCAATCATTTTCATTATATAATATTTCAGCATTTTTCGGAAGTCTGAAAATGAACTTGTCCTTTTCAAAAATCTCGTATTCGAAATTATATGAAATATTTGTTTCAGCAGAAACCGGTACAGGCTTTTCTTTGGTCTTGTTAAGTTCTTTAAATAAAATTCCAATCAGAGAATTTTCATTTTCCTGAAGTCTGAGATCACTCTTCAATTCAATATTATGGTTTTTGGCTTCTTCTGATATTGTAAGCTTTTTGGAGATCTTTAAGTTTTTTTCCGTAGCAAGTTTACTTGCACATCGGGTTGGACAGCCATCTATGACTAACAGAGGATGTTCACCTGCAATTTTATTATATTTTCCTTCAGCAACTCTGTAAAACACCGGACATATAATTTCATTTTTAGCGTTCTCACATAATCTTATCGCTAATTCCCTTGAAATAACTCCGGCACATTTATCTAACCCGTTGCATGGGAGAACAGCATAATTTTCAAACATTGCTATCCGACTCCTTTCTTATATCTTTTATTCTTTGTGTTGTCGCATTTTTATCAGGAAACGACAATGCATCGGGACCACAGATCTTAGAACATGCCCTGCAGAAAACCACACAGTTATTCGGATTCCTGACAATCAATTTAATATCTTCGTTTTCGTGAACCTCAAAAACTTTATGGGGACAGAATTTTGTACATTCCATGCAGTAATCGCATTTTTTATAATCAATTGTCGGTTTCCAATCTATCTTATCCCGTTCAACTCCCATAAAAGTAGTTGCGCTCATTCCGTTTCCTCCAGTTTTTTAAGTGCCGCATTGACTTTTTCAATTGCCTTATCGGTTGACATGTCCCGGACATCAAGAGGGATCAGATCTTTATTTATGTCAAGACCGGCTGCTTTAAAGGCATCTCTGAAAAGCTTGGTTTGCATATTCGGGGCACAACCACCGATAACAACTTTTCTGTGTGATTTCAAAAAGTCCATTAAAAACCGGTCACCGTCTTCTTCACAAAGTTGCGGATGGATAAATCCATACTCAACAGGTAATTCGATTCTCACTCTGTTTATAAAGTCCCATATATCCATTTGAGAGAATCCGGGACATTTTCCTGTGCAAACGCACATAATAAAACCAGGTTTTTGTGTTTCCATGATAAGATTTAATTAGCAAAATAAAACATATAGACATAGTAGAAACCGACAAGAATAAATATTACGGCAACTACACGTCTGAACCACTTTTCGAAAACTTTTACTTTATTGTAGAACCCGCCAAGACTTGAAATACTGAATGCCAGCAGATAGGCAACAATTATTACTGGTAGTCCGGTTGCAATAGCAAAAACAGGAGGAAGGAACAACCCCGAAGCACTGCTGATGGTCATTGGAATAAGCATTCCGAAGTAAAGAACACCGCTATAAGGACAGAAAGCCAGGGCGAAAACAACACCTAACAGGAATGCCGACCACCAGTTGTTTTTCTTTTCCTTTTTTTCCATTTTTGATGTAAGGCCACCCAATCCGGGGAATCTAATTTTTATGAAATCAAACATAAGAATTCCAACGAGGATCAGTAAGGGACCAAGAAATTTTTCGCCGTTAGACTGAAACAGCCTTGCAATCTGAAAAGTACTAGCTCCGAAAAAAAGAATTACCCCAATAGCAGTATAACTGAAAGTTCTGCCAAGTGTATACCAAAGGCCATTAAAGAAAATACGTTTTCTGTTCTCGATGTCTTTACTGATAAACCCAATAGCAGTAATATTGGTAGCAAGAGGACAGGGACTTATAGCAGTCATTAGTCCCAGGATTAATGCAGATAATAATGGAACATTAGTTGAATCGAGCCAGTTCTGTAAAAACTCCATATTATTTCATTTTTTTCAGTTCAGCAATCTTTGCTTTCAAGGCATCCTCGAAAGCCTGTTTATCCTTATTTTGCGAATAAGTATTAACAAGGTCTGAAATATCAAGGAAGAATTCTTTTTTCTTTTTATTAGTGACAATGATCAAAGTCTGTGATTTGGCACTGTACTTTGTAACCATTTCCGCATTTGAAGCATCAGTAAGCAACAGTTCTCTGAATTTAACACTGCTGTCGGGATAACATTTTTCGACTATGCTCTTAATATCCACACCAACGGCAGTACAAACCTTTGCCCTGCAGGCACACAAATTTGCTTTGAAATATAATACTTCAACCATACCTTTTTTTGACTGAGCAGAAAGGGTAAACGCCGACAGTATTATTAATGCGAAAAGGACAATGTTCTTTCTCATAAATAGTTATTTTAAAAGTTCAACAATTTTATCTTTAAGTTCCGAACTGAAAACATCGGGATTATGTACTTTCTGAAAAGCCCAGTTTGAATAATCCTCTGATTTCAACTCTGTACCATTATTATATGTGGTAATTGCCAGAGTAGCGCCATATGCCTCGTATTTCTTAACCAGAATCTGATAATCGGGCAACTCACAATTGATAATATACAGGTCAACAAGACCAGAATCTATCTGTGATTTAAAGTTCCCGAACATGGTAGTTCTCAGGTTTTTTTCGATGGAATAACAGGTATTACATCTGTTGGTAATATGAAAGTAGAGTACCCTTACTTTCAGTTTTGACTGGTTTTTGCTGATTATTGTATCTCCTGTTTCCTGTCCGTATGCAAACACAGAGAGAAGGGAGAAAAGCAAAATGATGATCGTTGATCTTGTTTTCATATCGTGTTATTTTAAATATTCAGTAATGTTGTTTTTCAGAAGTTCAATGAACTTTTCTTCTTTGTTCTTAGCAAATTTAAAGCCATCTCCTGTCATATCAATGGTATTTTCCTTTCCCTTGAAGGACCTTGTAATAAACAGACCCGAACCAAATGCCTGATATTTTTCCGCAATTTTTTCGTTAGTTTCTTCATCAACATTCAGTATTTGCCTTTTTATACGACCTTCTTTCATTTCCTTTGAAAAATAGGTATTCAGAGTTTTTGTTGTAGCATCTTCAATTGCGATACAAGACACGCAGCGATTTGTAACATGAAAATTGTATATTAATACTACCGGCTGTTCTGCTTTTTTAACAGGTTTTTCTTCAACTGTACTTACTGCCGGTGTTACCGTATCAGAAACCAACGGAGCAACTGCGGTATCTTCAGGAATAGTTACGACAGAATCAATAATCACATTTTTATTATCCTCAACCGGAGCATTTGACTGACAGGATGCAAACAAAACCACAACCAGTGATAAACACAGATGTTTTGCCGCAGAAATTGGACTGTATTTTTTCATATTTCTGTTTTTGTTGTTTTTTTATTTCGGATATCTACGTAAAAATTATTTCCCAAAAATTACCTCATAAAGTCACCAAGTATCTTTTTGGCAAGTTCCCAGTTCTTTTTATTTATACAGTATTTAATCTGAGGAGGCTCAATTTTGCCCTGAATAAGTCCGGCATATTTCAATTCTTTTAAGTGCTGCGAAAGAGTAGATCGGGCAATGGGAATGTCGTCTATCATTTCCCCGCTTGTGCAGCAACTGTTCATTGTTGCAAGCTTGTCAAGTATAAATACCCGGGCAGGATGGCTCAACGCTTTTGCGAAAAGAGCAATTTGCTTATGCTGGTCGGTAAATTCAATTTTTTTGGCCACAACCAACCAAACACACCCAACACA
>CAZEWB010000014.1:13755-17565 GCA_964515655.1 uncultured Bacteroidales bacterium | reverse complement strand
TGTGTTGGGTGTGTTTGGTTTTGTTTTTCTATCAATATTATTATTTTATAAAAGGCTTTTCAGAAATAATAATATTGATATAAAAAAGATAAGGACATTAGAGGACCTGCGGCAGATACCGGTAACGACAAAAGAAGACTTGCAAAAAAACTCACGGGATTTTGTTTGTGTTCCATCAACAAAGATTATTGATTATATTACAACATCCGGCACTATGGGTGAGCCGGTTACTTTTGTCTTAACCGAAAAAGACCTGGAGCGGCTGGCATATAATGAATACTTAAGTTTTCTATGTGCCGACGGCAGTTCCAAAGATATTTACCAGTTAATGACTACCATTGACAGGAGATTCATGGCCGGGCTTGCATATTTTTTGGGAATAAGGAAATTAGGCGCCGGTATTGTAAGGGTCGGAAACGGAATTCCTGAACTTCAATGGGAGACAATTAAAAGAATTTCGCCTACTAAGATTGTTGTAGTTCCTTCGTTTATTCTGAAAATCATTGAATATGCCGAACAAAATAATATTAATTACAGGGCTTCCAGTGTTAAAAGCGCCATTTGCATAGGAGAACCGTTAAGAAACGATGATTTTTCACTCAACCTTCTTGGACAGAAAATAAAAGAGAAATGGGATATTGATCTCTATTCTACATACGCATCAACGGAAATGGGTACTGCTTTTACCGAATGCAGCAAAGGTATAGGGGGGCATCATCACCCTGAACTTATTATTGTTGAATTTCTGGATGAAAATGATAATCCCGTAAGTAAAGACGAGCTTGGCGAAATTACGGTAACAACTCTGGGTGTTGAAGGCATGCCGCTTTTACGTTTTAAGACCGGAGATTTGTGCCGTCGTCATGAAAATCCATGCCGTTGCGGAAGAAACACAATGAGACTGGGTCCTATTATTGGCCGCAAAAATCAAATGATTAAATTTAAAGGTACAACATTATTTCCACCCGCCTTTTACGATATCTTAAACAATATTGAAGGAGTAAATAATTATGTTATTGAAGTATCTACAAACAGTATCGGAACAGATGAACTGATAGTACATATTGATGCCAGGGAAGCCAGTCTGAAATTTGAAAAAACTATAAAAGATAACTTCAGGGCAAGATTAAGAGTAACTCCCACAATTAGTTTTAAGGATAAAAACGAGGTTAAAAAAATGCAGAATGCCGATGTGAGCAGAAAACCGCGTCATTTTATTGACAACAGACAAAATCAGTAACCCATTTCAATACTTACTACCAAAAAAAACAGACATGTACATTGATGATAATGAATTTGACGCGATAAGGCCATACAATGATACCGAACTGAAACCTGCATTAAAAGGAATTACTGAGTCGAAAGAGTTTTTTGCTATTGCTCCTTTTGTTTTTCCGGACAAGAAAATAGAAGAAGTAAAAGAAATGCTGGAGGGCGTTTCAACTGCCGGAGAGTTTCAGAAAGTATTTATGCACCGGGCTGTACGTCGTGTTGTTGAAGAAAGTTCTGACGGACTGACTTTTGATGGCTTCGACAAACTGAATCCCGATACTCCATACCTGTTCATTGCCAACCACAGGGATATTGTCCTCGACTCTGCTATTCTCCAGGTTCTTTTGGTGGAACACAATATAGCTACTTCAGAAATCACATTTGGAAGTAATTTAATGATTTCACCATTTATTGTTGATTTCGGTAAGATCAATAAAATGTTCACGGTCAACAGAAGTGGAAGCAAACTGGAAGTGCTTGAAAACTCCAGATATCTGTCTTCATATATCCGTTATTGTATTACTCAAAAAAACAGTTCTGTATGGATTGCACAGCGTAATGGACGCACCAAAAATGGTTTTGATAAAACCGAAGAAGCATTGCTTAAAATGCTGAATTTAAGTGGAGAAAAAGGGTTTATTGAGAATTTTTCAGAACTGAATATTGTACCGCTGGTTGTGTCGTATGAATACGAACCCTGCGGCGTACTTAAAGTGAATGAATTACACCAGACGAAATTTTCAGATTACGTAAAAAAACCAGGCGAAGACCTTAACAGTATTATTACGGGCTTTAAACAATATAAGGGTCATATCCACCTTAGCGCAGGAAAATTGCTAAACGAACATATACAAAGTTCTGATTACGGTTTGTGTACTAAAGACAATATCAGGAATCTGGCTCAAACAATTGACAATATTATGTATCGCAATTACAGGTTATGGAAAACCAACTACATGGCATACGACCTGCTTTACAACAGTTCTTCTTTCTCAGATCATTATTCACGGGAAGACAGGTTGAATTTTATTGAACTGATTGACAAAGAGACTAGTCAGTTAAACGGAGATAAGGAAGTTATACGGAAAATCTATCTGGAAATGTATGCTAATCCTGTAATCAATAAAAAAACTACGTAACTTTGTACTTTCAACCAAATTCTAAACTAAAATAAAAGAACATGAAAAAGCTGATTGTTTTGCTCACTTTTATTTGTGCAGTAACATTTGTGTTTGCTCAGAATACAGGTAAAGATGTATTTACAAAGGACAACCTGATATGGTGTGGCCTTGACTTTTCGATGGCAAAATTCGTTGGACAGTTTGATCAGGGGGCCGGTGCGGCGCCTGCATCAGCGCTGGACCTGAAGCAAAAATACATTCCCGCGTGGAATATTCTGGTGGTAAACGAACCCAAGAAGTTCGATATCAAAAGAGTATTTCGCAAGTCAGGGGTTATTTACGATATAGGTGTTACAGATAATAGTAACGGGAAAATAAATGAGGATAATTTAATGTCAAACAACGAATTTACCTTTGATGATCCCGGCGCTGTTGTTGAAAAAATTGTAAGCGGATACTCCAATGGGGAAAATACAGAAGGAATTGGCCTTGTCTTTATTGTTGAGAGCCTTAGCAAGACGAGTGTGGAAATGAGTGTTTATGTTACATTTTTCGACATTGCTTCCAAAAAAGTGATATTCACCGAAAGAGTAACCGGGAAGCCCCGTGGTATTGGAATACGGAATTACTGGGGAGGCGCTGTTTATGAAATTCTTCTCATAATTGAAAAGAAGCACTACGGCATATGGAAGAAAAAATACGCAAAATAGATACAAATAGTTGATGTACGATGTTGTTATTGCCGGAGGTGGTCTGGGAGGGCTGCTCAGTGGTTATCTGCTGACAAAGGAGGGCTTTAGTGTTTGTATTGTTGAAAAACATAGCCAGTTAGGTGGATGTTTACAGACATTCACCAGAAACAACTGTATTTTTGATACAGGTATGCATTATGTCGGCTCCCTTAGTGAGGGACAGATATTGTGGCGTTTTTTCAGATACTTCGACTTGCTGGATAAGGTAGAAATGAAAAAACTTGATGAAGATGTTTTTGACCTGATTCACATTGCCGGAAAAGAATACAAATTTGCTCAGGGATATGATAATTTCATTTCAACTTTACTTCAGTATTTTCCCGACGAAAAAAAAGGCCTCGAACTGTATATTGATAAATTTAAGGAGATCAGAAAAGCCATTCAGTCTTTTATAAGTACTGAATCCGGAAACGAGAATATGCCTACAATGAAGTATTTTGAGATAAATGCTATGGATTTTATAAGATCGGTAACGCCTGATGTTGAGTTGCAGAATGTCCTGGCGGCTACCAATCCCCTGCATTTTGGCAAATCGGCAACTACTCCATTGTACGTACATGCTGTCATCAACAACTCGTTAATTGAAAGTTCGTGGCGATTCGTAAAGATGCAGGGTATTGGTAGCCGCCAGGACATTCAACAACCAACCAAACACACCCAACACA
>CAZEWB010000014.1:344-13745 GCA_964515655.1 uncultured Bacteroidales bacterium | reverse complement strand
CCCCACCCCCGCCCCCCCCAAATAGCAGAATGTCTGGCAGAGTCTATTATTAAAATGGGCGGAACAATATATAAAAACGCCGAGGTTACCGAATTTGTTATGGATAGCAGCGATACAAGGATAGAATCGGTTAAACTGGCAAACGGGGAAAAAATTTATGGCAAGCAGTTTATATCAAATCTTCACCCTGTAAGGACATTTGAGAAAATTAATTCAAAGCAGATAAGAAAGGCCTATATTAACCGGATTAATTCGATAGAGCAAACGATGTCGGTTTTTACATTGTATATTGTATTGAAGAAAAACACTTTTAAATATTTCAATTACAATTATTATCATTTCGAAAACAGGAATGTTTGGGGCGCTGATGTTTACGACTCTATGAAATGGCCTGGCGGATATATGCTATACACTCCGGCCGGTTCGCAGTCTGATGAATATGCCGATTCGATAAATGTAATGACTTACATGAAGTACGATGAACTGAAACAATGGGAAAACACATTGGTAGAAAAACGGGGACAAGACTACAAGGAACTTAAAGAAAAAAAGGCAGAAGAACTGTTGGATATTATCGAGCAACGTTTCCCTGGCCTGAGGTCTAAAATTAAAACCTATTACACGTCAACACCACTAACATACAGAGACTACACAGGAACCGTTAACGGTTCGGTGTACGGCAATATCAGAGACTGCAACAATCCGTTAAAAACCATGATTTCACCAAAATCACGTATTGTAAATTTATTTTTAACCGGGCAGAATATCAACATGCACGGAGTGCTGGGCGTTTCCATGGGTACTTTAATTACCTGTGCCCATTTTGTCGGTATGCGCTATATTTATGATAAAGTGTATAACATGAAATTGCAATGAGATTATTCCGGATATTCATAATTACATTCATTTTTACTGCTCTTAAAATAGTTATTTTATCCCTTTGCTTTCTGGCGGCGATATACATAAGTCCACCCTGCTCTGATGACCCCGGTCTGACGTCGCTGAGTCGTAATGAAGCCGGAAAAGACTTCTATGTGTGCAAAAACAACTGGTTAAGGCACAGCGAAAGCGGGTTGTGGGAATTGTATATTGAGGGGGAAGCATTCGAAAGAGGAGTTATTACAGGGATATTAACAAAGGATCTGATTGATCATCAGGAAAAAGCTTTCATTTCTGAAATAAAAAGACTTATTCCATCCGAATCGTACATGAATTTCCTTAAATATTTTATTGCATGGTTTAACCGGAATATTGATAAACATATTATTCCCGAATATCAGCTTGAAATTTATGGTATATCAAAAGCTGCGTCAGATGAATATTCGGAAGCAGGACCTTCATATTTGCGGTTTCTCAACTACCATGCGGCACATGACATTGGACATACTCTACAAAACATCGGAATAGTCGGTTGTACCTCTTTTGCAACATGGAACGATGCAAGCGAAGACAGTATGCTTATTATTGGCAGGAATTTCGATTTTTATGTAGGGGATGACTTTTCAGAAGAAAAAATAGTCGCTTTTTACCGTCCGGAAAAGGGGTATAGATTTGCCTTTGTTACATGGGGGGGGATGATTGGCATTGTTTCGGGCATGAATGAAAAGGGACTGACCGTTACTCTTAATGCTGCAATTTCAGACATCCCTTTCGAAGCAAAGACTCCGGTTTCGATACTTGCCAGAGAAATACTCCAATATGCTCAGAACATCGAAGAGGCAATTCAGATTGCCGGACGACGCGAAACCTTTGTCTCCGAATCCTTTTTGATCGGCTCAGCACAGGACAACAAAGCCGTTGTTATTGAAAAATCTACCGATACTCTTTGTGTTTTTGAAAGTCCTGCACATTCTCTTGTTTGTACCAACCATTACCAATCTTCTTTTTTCGAAAAAAACAAAAACAATATCAGAAGCATCGCAACAACCTCCTCACCGTACAGGCAGAAGCGTGTAGAGGAACTCATATTGAAAAAGCGACCAATAAATTATATTAAAGCAGCCGAAATCCTCAGAGACCGGTGCGGGCCGGACGGCAAAAACATTGGCATGTCTAACGAAAAGGCCATCAATCAGCTCATCGCACATCATTCGGTTATTTTCATGCCATCGGAACTTAAAATGTGGGTTTCTGCAAATCCATATCAGCTGGGAAAATATGTTGCATACGATCTTAATAAGGTATTTAATTCGGATGTAATAAATAATAAAAATAACACTGAGTTATACCTGCAACAATTGACAATTCCTGCCGATACTTTTTTATTTTCTTCTGATTACATAAAATTTGAAACTTACAGAAAGATTAAATCAATATTGTCAGAACTGATTAAACGACCCTGGATAAAGGAAATACAGCCAGATATTATTGACTCGTTTATTTCGCTGAACCCAGAATATTTTTATGTTTATTCATTGGCCGGCGACTATTACATGAGTCGTAATGTATATGACAAAGCCGAACAATATTATAAAATGGCTCTTGAAAAAGAAATTACAACCTCCGATGATGTGAGGTATATTAAAGAAAAACTGTTGAAATGCAAGACGGAGTGATTAGATCTGTTGCTATTATTGGCGGGGGAAAGATGGGTAAAAGTTTGTTCAATCATCTTGTCAAATATCCCTATCGTCTTGTTTGGGTAAATACACATAATCCGGATGAGGAGATGGCCCGGTTCAGAAAAAAAGCGCTCCGGTTGCTGAATTGTGAATCAATTAATAGCGTTGATTATGAACAAATGATTGAACGCGTTTCAATTACCGGTATAACAAATAATGTTGCCGACTGTTCTTTAATTATTGAAACAATTACCGAAGACCTGGCAAGAAAAAACAGGATTATAGAAGAACTTGAGCCATATATTTCCGGTAGTACCCTTCTGGTATCTAACAGTTCATCAATTTTGCCCGATCGCTTTGTTCTATCGCCAGCGCTCAGAAAGCGTTTTGCAGGAATGCACTTCTTTTATCCGGTTGAAACAACAGGTATAGTTGAGTTGATCCTCTCTGCAGAAACAGACAATGAACACGTAAAGACACTAACTGATTTCATAGCCGGCATTGATAAAAAAGCAATCATTCAAAATAAGGAAAATGCCTTTGCTGCCAATCGTTTTTTTCTTGATATTCAATCCGGACTTTTCAATTATTGCCTGCAACAACAGATTCCATTTAGAACAGCCGACCTGGTTATTAAAGAGAATTTTTTCAGCCCCGGTATTTTTGAGAGCATGGATTTCATCGGGTCTTCCATTTTGTATTACGCTGTTTCGAATTATTCAGTGATGCACGGGAATCCGGTTAAGTATAAGCCCCTGCTGGAATATTTAAAAACGAAAACCGCTTCATGCAAAACCGGAACCTCTTCAGGTTGTGGTTTTATAGAATATGCAGACAATGTTTCTGTTATCACGGACAAAGTCAGAGTTCAAATAATGAATTTTGTTCGTGACATATTTTATACATTTGCAAACGAATATGAGAATAAGAAAATGTTAACTCCGGAAGAGCTCTGTTTGATCATTGAAGATTATACTCATTCGGATTATAATAACTGGAAAAAAGTTTAAAATGAACCGAAAAGTTGTAGTTACCGCTATCAGTACCATTAATGCACTTGGGCTTAATGAGGATGAAACATGGAAGATGTTGGTGGCAGGGAAGTCCGGCGTAAAAAGAATCAGTCTGTTCGACCCGTCGGAACTTGAAACGCAAATAGCGGCTGAACTTCCCGCCGGTTTTGAAGAATTCAGCCGGGGTTTTATTAAAAAAAGAACCGCCCGGCAAATGACCAGAGTCACGCAGATGGCGCTTGCCTGCGCGATGGACGCAATTACCCGCTATAATGTGGATGTTAATATTTACCCCAAAGATAAATGTGCCGTTATTATGGGCGTGTTAAATACAGGCAACTCTTCTGTTGAGAAAGATAAGGATATAAAAAACATGATCCTGAAGAGTATGAACAACTCTATAAGTGCATGGATTTCTTTGGAGTACGGATTCGAAGGGCAGAATTACACAGTTGCTACCGCCTGTGCGTCGTCTGCTTATGCCATAGCGCATGGATATGACCTTATCAGCTCAGGCAAAGCCGACATGGTTATTACCGGCGGATCAGATTCAATTATAAATCCCGAAGAAATTAAGGCTTTTAATGCGCTCTTTGCCATTTCCACACAAAATGATCATCCCGAAAAGGCAAGCCGTCCTTTTTCGAAAAACAGGGATGGTTTTGTAATAGGAGAAGGAGCCGGAATAGTAATACTTGAAGCTGAAGAAACTGCCCTGAAAAGAGGAGCCGTGATACTTGCAGGGATGTCGGGATATGCTCTTACCAGCGAAGCTTATAATATATTTTCGCCCAAAGAAGAGGGTGAAGGTATGTATGTTACAATGAAAAAGGCGCTGGAACATGCAAATGTGCGCCCCGATGAGATTAACCATATTAACGCACATGGTACAAGTACGGAGTTAAATGATTTGTACGAAACAAAAGCTATTAAAAAACTTTTTGGCAGCCATGCCTGTATGATTCCCGTGGTATCATCCAAGTCAATGATTGGTCACACCATTGGCGCTGCCGGAGCCATAGAAGCTGTTATTACAATCAAAGCATTGCTGGAACAAACGGTTCATCCCACAATAAATATTGAAGAGCCTGACCCCGAACTGGATCTTGATTATGTAAAAGAAAGCCGTAAACATGCAATTACGTACGCTATGTCGAATTCGTTCGGGTTTGGAGGTCACAACGCATCGCTTATATTCAAAAAATATTAACATCTCGTTTCATGAAAATATTTTTGATTCTGGCCAACGCTGAACTCGATCCTTTCAGAAAGCAATATCCTTTTACGCCTTTGATATTGCCGATATTAAAGTCGTGCGCACCAGAACACGAGTATTCATTTATTGACATGATGTGCGAAGATTTATCAATGTTGAATTATGACGGCGAATACGATTTAATTGCACTTAGTTTCAGGGTTTCGGCAACCGAAGGCGCATATAAAATTGCCGATGAATTCCGGAAAAGAAACAAAAGAGTTGTAATGGGAGGTCCCCAGGTGTCTGGTGCGCCTTTAAAAGCAAAGGAACATGCCGATTCAGTTGTGATTGGCGAAGCCGAATTTCTGTGGCCTGTTTTACTCGATGATTTTAAAAAAAACATGCTAAAGGACTTTTATGTGTCTTCTCCGGCTCCTCTTTCAAAACTTGAGGGCTTTCAGGTATATAATCTTCCCGAACTTCCTGATATCTCGAAATTACCGATACCCGACAGATCTATTATAAAAAAATCATACACTTTCGATGTAATTTTTGCCGCAAGGGGCTGCCCTGTTAATTGCAGTTTTTGCGCCGTTAGCAGTCTGTTTGGAACAAAAATGAGGTATAAGGACATTCCTCTAGTAATTGAAGAAATTAAAACACTTGGCAAAAAATTCTTCTTGCTTGATGATAATGTTTTGGGCAGAAATGATTCGTATTCATATTACACAGAACTATATAAAGAACTGGCAAAAATACCCGAAAAACGTTTTTGGACAGGACAGGCAAATCTTAACGCCGCAGCAAGCCCCAAAGGCAGGGAGGTAATAAAATATGCTTCCGTTTCAGGATTGACGTATGCAGCAGTAGGATTCGAAACAATAAACAAAAGCGATATGCAGAATATGTCAACTACTCCTAAAATGGGCGTTGACGGAAGCGACAACTTTATGGAACAGATTTCAAACAACATTCGTTTTATTCAGGAACAGGGAATAGCAATATCTGCATGGTTTACTATAGGGCTTAAACACGACACCGTTGAATCTATAAACGATGCAATTACTTTTTGCATTAATCACTATATTTTTCCCGTACTAACTCCTATTCAGGCACTCGAAGGCACACGGTTTTACGATGAAATGAAAGCAGGCAACCATATTCTTGACAATAAAACAAATGTAAGCAACGTAAATATTTCTGTTTTAAAAAACATTGATAAGATTATACTGCTTGAATCAAATCTAAAACGTGCTTATACATTTGGAAATCTATTACGCAATACATGGTTTTATTTCAAAAAGAACCGAAAACTTAAAAGAAGCAACTACGAAACTATTTACAGAACAATTTTTATTATTGCAACTCAATTAAAAATGAGGAAGTTTATTAAAAAAGACCTTAAACGATTTAAATTGCGAATGACAAATGAAATTTGAACATAAATTTGAAGTAAGAGGAAACGAACTTGATTCGTTCGGTCACGTTAATAATGCCGTATATTTCAACTACTACGAACAGGCACGGTGGATTATCATGCGGGAAACTGGACTTTTGGAGTATTTTAAGCAATCGGGAAATTTTCTTGTTGTAGTTAAAGCCAATATAAAATACATTAAGGAACTAACATTACTTGAGGAGGCAAATGTAATTACAAGTATTATAACAGCTGGGTTCTTTGTAATTTTTCAGCAGGAAATCAGAAATGCCTCTGATGAAAAAATTAATGTGGCTAATGTTAAATGTCTTTTCGTTGATAAAAACCGTGCCCCACAGGATATTCCCGCCAAATTCATTAATTATTTGAATAATGACAAACATTGAATCGAAAGATAATATTGTTGTTGTAACATTAAGCAATTCTCATGATAATTGCCTTGAAAGTCCTGCTTTTATTGACTTAATATTTCTTCAATCTTTCATAAATAAATACTTTGCAAAAGCGTTGATAATAAAAGGTGCGGGGCGGCATTTTTCTTCGGGAGCCGACCTGAAGTCATTAAATGCGCAGGTAAAAAACAATACGCTTTGTAGTGAACTTGAAAAAGGCAGGGAACTTTTACAATATATTTACGATTTAGACATTCCTGTAATTTCGGCAATCGAAGGCGTATGTTTTGGCGGCGGCCTTGAAATTGCTCTAAGTTGCCATATTCGGGTTATTTCTGAGAAATCCTTACTGGCTTTTCCTGAAACCATGCACAACCTGATGCCCGGACTTTCCGGCAATTATCTTGTTAAAAGATATTTAACCATGGGTAAAAGCCTCGAATTTATTTTAGCGAACAAGATACTTACAGCCGATCAGGCCATAAAAGAAGGCATAGCCGATTATCTCTGCCCTGCTAAAACAAGTTATGAATTTGCCCTGAATTTGGCCGACAAAATGACAAGAGATAAACCGATAGAGGTCATAAACAGTGTTATGAAGGCTATAAAAAATTCATACCGGCTTAACAGGGAAGATGCCCTTGAACAGGAAACGCTTTTATTTTGTCAGCTTGCTAAAAATGCCTTTCGCTATGCATAATACCGGTTTTACAAAATATGTTAGAACCCTTCCTTTTTCTGCTTATAGTGATAAGATGAAGAATTCGGATATCTCGTTGTATTTTCTGCCCCGTGAAATAGAGTTATACGGGGGAGGCTTCAGGAAAAAGAGTCTCGCAGTACGCTGGCTGGTTAAGGAGATCCTTATTGAACATTTCGGGCAGCAATTGTCGTTTCTTCAGATTTGTATTACAAATCACAGTAACGGAAAACCGGAACTTAAAATCAGCAATAAAAAAATTACAGACGCCATTCACATCAGTATGTCGCATTCCCGTAATTATATAACAGCTATGGTGGTGATTGAAAATGAAGTTGTATAAAACAATAGAATATACTGTAGAAGATGGCATTGCCTTTTTATGCCTGAATCAGCCGCCGGCCAATACTTTTTCAATGCTTTTTTTTCGGGAATTATCTGATGTTGTATTAAACCATCTTTTAAAAGATACTTACGACGGCCTTATTATTATGTCGAACGGAAGACACTTCTCGGGAGGCTCTGACATTAGCGAACTGCTGGACATTGTACATAAAAACAAACATGATACTATCCCCGCACTTTTTTTAAAAAATACCGGGATTTTTCAGATCATTCATCGTTTAAACAAACCAACTGTTGCTTTGCTTAAAGGAATATGCTATGGAAGCGGTTTTGAACTTGCGTTGTGTACTCAATACCGTCTGGCAAGTCCAAATACATTGATTTGCCTTCCGGAAACAACTTTCGGTTTGATACCCGGCCTGGGAGGAATTCATGCTGTTACAGGTCTTGCAGGTCAGGCAAGGGCTATAGAATTTATTTTAACCGGAAATGCATTAAATGCGCAGGATGCTCTCACATACAGGTTGATTGATAAGATAGTTCCGAAAGATGAATTATTAAACGCCGGGCTTGATATCTTAAAATTGAACAACATGCCTTTGGTAAAGTGATTTACACCGTTTCAAGTATAAATGTAGAAAAATGTTCAATGTCAAACGAACAACTAACAATGTACAAGTACGCATCCTTGGAATTTGGATCTTCAATAAGTCCCAAGTCCAAAATTCCAAGCGCCAAGCCCCAAGGGACAATTCCCCTGGAATTATTGTTTATTGAAAATTGAGCATTTGGCATTGTTCATTAAAACGATTACAATTCTATTTATGTTATAGGTTAAAAGGTTGAGCAGCTGGTTTAGTCAATAGGCTATCGTTTTTAGTTTTTTTATTCTTTTGCAGGATAATTTCTTTTGTATATTTTTGCCGTTGAAATAAAGCAGGCAGGATTAAAAAATACAAATTGTTATGGCAGTTATTACCGAAAAAATGAAAGATGAAGTCAGAGAAATTGTTATTAATTTCTTTGCTGAAGAGTGTGAAAAAAAACCTTCGGAAATTCACGAAAAGTTGCACATTTTTGATGACCTGAATGGGGATTCGCTGATGTTCCTGGAACTGATTGAAATATTTAAAAAGAAATACTCCCTTAATATCGAGTTGAAAACTATTGGTAAATATAGCGTTAAACACCCTGTTCGCACAATAGGCGATCTCATAAACATGCAGATGCTTATTATTGAACACGAAAATAATATCATGAACCTGCCTTAAGGTGATAGTTGGTTGCGGAATTGATACCGAAGAAATTTTCAGATTCAGTAAATACTTTACTGATTTTTCAGCTTCCTCTTTTATAAATACTATACTCACAAAAAAGGAAGTTCAGAACTACGAATTATATGTGCCATCCCGCTGCCTGCCTCTTTCTTTTTGTTGCAAGGAAGCTATCTTTAAGGCGTTGGGAGAAAGCTGGAACACTTGCCCGATTGGATGGAAAGACATTGAAATACTGTTTTCGGACGATTCATACAATAACTATGAAATATGCCTGAACGGATATGCTCTTCGTTTGTATAATCATTTAAAAGCAACACGTATAATCAGCCACTACAGCCAAAATAAAAAATACATTAGTTTTGAAATAATTATTTTAAGTGAGCACAAATAATATTTTCATATTCCCGGCTTTTGTACTGCGTTATATGGGTAACGAACAGGATCTGATTAAACAGGCAGGCGTTGACTTTTCTGAAAAACTGTCTGTTATTTCAAGGCATACGCAAACCGACCTTAGTTCTTTTGATGTAAAGCATAATAATTTTATTGAAAAGGAGGAAGAGAACCAGCTTGTTTCGTATCTTATCAGTTGCATTTATTGCGACATACTTCTTTCCAGAGGCTTCAGGCCGTTCCGGATGGGGTATTTAAGTATGGGATTATATGCATCATTGTACTGCGGACAAAGCATAACCCTCGAAGAGGGAGCCACTTTGATTAAAAGGGTATTCAAAATTATTAAAGAAATAACCGAAGGCTCGCAATACGGAATGTTAAATGTTGTAGGGCTAAGCCGGAAGGATGTTAATGACATTATTGATAAAGAGAAACTGAAATGTGAGGCAGTGATTCAGAATAGCAGTTATTCTTTTATTCTTTCAGGAGAAGAAGAATCTTTGAAGCAATTTCAGGAGAAGGCAACAGAAGAAGGAGCGTTGCACCTGAACCGTTTTCCTGTAATCCATCCATATCATTCTTCGTATTTAAAAAGGATTACGGATCATAGAGATGAAATTCTGAGTGATATTAATATCAAAGACTTAAAGTATCCTTTGTTTTCCTGTCATGAGGGCAGAGACATTGTAAAAAACGAAGAAATCTGCCGGGAAATCATTAACAATCTTATAAACCCGGTCAACTGGGAACATTGTATGGTTACATTGAATTCATTACCGGGATGTCGTTTTTATGAATGCGGGCCAGGAAACAGTATCAGCAAAATGTCGCGTTTTATGAATGGGAATTTTGATATTGCATGTCTTTCAACCATATTTAGAGGTTTCTTATAAATTGTGTGGGTAAATGTAAAAAATGTTCAATAGTTATCATATCATCGAATTACGAATTTTATACGAATTTACGAATTACGAACCAGTTACCAGAAACAAGTGACCAGTAACCAGAAACGAGCACGATTGCTGCTGGTTACGGTTACTTGTTACCGGTTTCGTAATTCGTAATTTCGTATGATCTTTTTCGTAATTCGAGGTGTATTAACATATAATCATTTGAAATTGAAAATTTGGCATTGTTCATTTTTTTATTGAATTCTTTAAACATATGGAGAATTAGTTTATATTTGTAATTGATAAAAGGTTGTTTAATATTTTTTTAAACCTATAAAATCAATGAAAACCGCTAACAAGTCGCTAACATATTGTATTACAGCATGTATATATCACTCCATAGTTCCATCTATGGTCAGTAACATCAACTCGTTGATGTTATCGACCCGTTGGCGGTAATGCAAAAAACACACACATGGAACAGTTGATTACAAATATATGTCAGACTTTAGATGACTATCGGGCAGATGAAAATAGACCTCTGGTTCGTGTGACATGTGATAGAATTAGAAATTGGATTAATCAGTTTGACGAGAGTTTACGGATTTCAATTTTGACCGAACTTGATAATGTTTTTAAAAAAAGATATTGTTCGAAAGCAAAAGTCAAAGACTTTTTAGACCAAGTAATTGCTGTTCTAACAAAAGATTTTAACTTTTCGACACCTCAAGACTTTTTTAAAAATTCTGACTTTCTTAATTTGCAACCAGCGGGGAAAAGCCAACGAATAATGCTCAATTTATTTGACGAATTAATTCAAGAGAAATACAATCTATCTTTAAGTGACTGCGGGACAATTTCTAAAAAATATTCTATTTACATTGATGATATACTTTGTACAGGTTTAACATTGATTTCAGATATTAAGGATTGGTCAGAACAAAATTTTGCATCAGGTAAAACAAATAAGCAGGCTGTTGCAGATAATTCGACAATATTGGTATTTGCTTATGTTTTTATTCACCAAAAAAATTACTACAAAAAGAAAGCTGAAATGAGGTTTAAAATCTCTACTGAAGTTTCAAACAATCATAAAATGTATAGGTTAATGGAAATTCAAAATGGAACAAGTACCAATTCAAAAATTGATTTAATAATGCCATTAGAAACCAGTCAGCCTCAAAATGTGATTGAATACAAAAACTCGATTTCTATTGAAGTGGACAATCATACTAAACAATACAGTAGAACAAGCCCGGATGAGTTCTACCGCCCAGTTGGTCAACCTGCTAATGAATCATTCTTTACTAGCCCTGATAATCGAAAGTTACTTGAAGATGCGTTCTTACAAAAAGGACTTGAAATTCTGGAGCATGCAAATGCTACAAATAAAAATATGAGGGCATTGGGTTACTCAATTCCTTCTTTAAAAAATTTTGGATTTGGAGCCTTATGTTTTACTTGGCGTAATGTACCAAACAATACTCCTTTGGTTTTTTGGTATAAAGGGGGTAATTTTAATCCATTATTTGTAGTAAAAAGAGGTGAAAGTGCTAAAATAAATATTAATTTGGCTGATTTTAATATTGAAGATTTGTAATATGGGTTTGGTTCCTAAATATGTAAATAAAATATATGATGCCAAAGATTCTTGTGCTTTTCGTAAGACAAAAGAACAGTTTGGAGGTTTGTCAAATATGGCATCCGGTTTTCCATTAATAGTTAATAATATAAACATCCTTTCATCAGAGGCTTTATATCAACTTTGTAGATTTCCTAATTTACCTGATGTTCAGGAAAAGATTATTAAAGAAAAAAGTCCAATGACAGCTAAAATGGTTAGCAAACCATATCGAATCCAAACTAGAAATGATTGGGAATTACAGAAAATAAAAATTATGCGTTGGTGTCTTCGGGTCAAATTAGCACAAAACTTTATTGAATTTGGTAGAATTTTAGAGAGCACTCATGACAAGTCTATTGTTGAAGATAGCGGAAAAGATGATTTTTGGGGAGCAATTAGAGACAAAACAAATGACATTCAATTAAAAGGAGTCAATGCTTTGGGTAGATTATTGATGGAGCTACGTCAATTCTACAATGAGAAAAGATATACGTATGATATTTTTGTCGTAGAGCCACTTAATATTCCAGACTTTTTAATACTTGGAGAGCCTATAAGGATTATTGATGAAAGACAAAATTTTATATCATTTCTAAATAAGGCTATACGCCTAAATGCTAATGAATATTCGAAATCGCAAATTTCACATCCTGATTATAACTTAATTCAAGAAAACGAAATAAGTGTAGTTAAAGAACCTGAAAACTTGATTGAAAAGTCAAAAAAAGAAGAATCATCATTAAAAGTCAAAAAGACAAAGAAGGATAAAAATAAGAAAGTAAATGAGATTCAGACATCTTTACCATTTTAAAAAAAGCACATACCGCCAACAACGGGTCATAAAACATGCCGGTTTTAGTGTGTTTGCAACAGTTTGTCTCGCATCGTGGTTTGGCACGTGGGATACAGACGCAGCTCCGCAATCCGGCACGTTTAATACCCGCGACCGTTGTCAGTAAATTTAAAAACTTGAAAATGAAAGCAAAACTTTTAGTACTTTTTTTCTATACTGCTATATTTTCTTATGGTCAAGAAATTGCAGTATGTCCTTTTAATGAGGAAAATAAGATATGCTATACTGGTGTTGTTGAAATTAAGGGAAAGACAAAGGAACAATTGTATAGAGACGCAAAGGAATATATTCTTTTAAACTATACAAATAATGGGTGCCCTACAATTCTCGATGAGGAAAATGATAGAATATATGTAAAAGGCTCTTATAAGGTTCATTTTAGAAAGCGATATTTTCCCATTTTTTTTAAAACAACTATATATGATTTAGTTTACACTTTAAAGATTTACTTTAAAGATGGGAAAATAAAGTATGAAATGACTGACGTATTCATTCAAATTAAAATTAATCCAAGAGCGACAGGAATTTATTGGGGTTATGGTGTTTCAACAATGCAGATAAAGGAGGCGGAAGTTAGGAAATATGATCTTGAAAAATTGTATATTCCGCGTTATCGAAAGGAATTTTATAGACTGTTTCAACATACAAATAACGGTGCTTATGGGGTGGTTAATATTTTCAGTGTATATTTGGGTATAGTAGGTTAAATTGTGT
>CAZEWB010000014.1:0-334 GCA_964515655.1 uncultured Bacteroidales bacterium | reverse complement strand
ATATTTGTCAAAAGAACATAAAATGAATGACTGGTAGATTACAATTTTATTTATGTTATAAACATATCAGATTCAATTTTATTACTCATTCATTTTGATAAAGTACCGAAAAAATGTTCAATGTCAAACAAACAACAAACAATGTACAAGTATCACTTAATTTGATCATTGAAAATTGAGCATTTGGCATTGTTCATTAAAAACGGTCAACCTATTTCAGGCATTGACAGTCAGTGTTTGGATCATAATGTTCGGTATCGAGGCTTTCGAAGTTTTTTAAAATCCAGGAGTTTACTTGTGTAAATGACTGGTTTAAAAAACGAGAGTAACGAAG
>CAZEWB010000013.1:0-17680 GCA_964515655.1 uncultured Bacteroidales bacterium | reverse complement strand
TACTACAACTCTAATAATTTTATCAGATGGGCCTGCTCAGGGTGACTGCTTTTTTGTGGTGGGTTGTGGGGTTTAAACTTTCAGTTATATTTCATTGTGGCCTTACAAAAGGTTGGGGTCTCAGAATGACGATTATGGTTTTGGGCTATATTGTATTTTACTTTAGTATTACTTGGGTTCGTATTTGTGTTTCGTCTTTGTCAAAGGTCTAAAGTCTGAAAGTCAAATGTCAACTTAGTGCGAGACTCTCGACATTTGACTTTTCGACTTTAGACACACGATAACACAAATACGTTAAAGTCCCTTGTCGGGCGGAAACAGTTTGTCGATGATAGACCTGTCTTCGGGAGGAAGTCCCATAAGTACATTCAGGTTACTGCTTGCTGTAAAATTATCTTTCCAGAGCAGGATGGCCCTTTGATAGCTGATTATTGCCCTGTTCTGCTGAAGGAGGTGCCTTTGTATAATGCCGAGATTGGTAAATGCAACAGATAACCGTCGTGGTGTTTCTTTTTGTGCAAGAACAATATCATTCACTCTTTTGTCAAGGATATTTTCGTAGTTCTTTCCTTCGAAAGCCTTGTCTTTTTCAGGAAAAAGGGGTTTTACTTTTGCGAAGATCTGTTCCTTTGTAAGCTTCCCGTTTACATCCATCCACCCTTTATAGATTGTGATGCAGGTATCAAGAAAGCAGTTTGCGATCTTTAATTGTCTCACTTTTTCCAGACTGTCGGTTGTTTCATAAAGCGCCATTGATAGCAGGATGGATGCACGGTTGTTGTAAACTAATCCCAATTCATAGGAGTCATTATACCCCGGTGTTTTTATAAGGATCTGTTGAACACTGTCCATTACTGCCATACCGGCCATGTATTGTTTTTCGGTGATAAGGTTATCATATCTCATGAACATATACCTGGTCTCAACGACCCTTGGATCTTCGGACCTGTTCACGCTGTCGTAATAGAAATAAGCAATAGTGAACCCGATCGCAGATATGCAGATCAGGAACACTATCAGAATTTTAGATTCCCTTGTTAGTATAAATATGCTTTTCCAGTCCATCCGGGACTATAACCATCCTCTCGGGAGAAAAATTAACGGCTATGTACGCTTTCAACCAGGAATTTCCTGATCTCAACCGGGGTAGGCTTGGTTAACAGGGAAACAACAATGTTTGTAACTATCGCAAGCGGAGCGCCTAACCATGCAAAATACCATACATTTAACCAGTAGGTCATGAACTCTTGTCCGGGCAGGTGACCTCCTGATATTGAGACTATGAAGTAAGTCAGCGATAACAGTGAAACGAAAATACCTACTGTCATTCCTGCAATACCACCGGCCTTGTTTGATCCGCTCCACCAGATACCGAGCAGGAACAGCGGGAAGATAGTGCATGCAGCCATAGAGAAGGCAACGGCAACAAGTTGTGCTATCATACCTAACTGCAGAAGAGCAACAATAGCAACAACCACTCCCATGAAAATGGTCCCTATTCTGGCCATTCTTAATTGTTGTGTGGGAGAAGCATCGGGTTTAAATGTTTTTACATAAAGATCGTGTGCAATAGCAGAAGAACCCGCGACTAGCAAACCCGCAATAGTAGAAAAGGCCGCCGATATTGCTCCGGCAGCAAGTAGCCCGACAACAAGCGGATTGAGGTCCCCAAGTTGAGCTGTATAAACCACAATGGCATCTGATGCTAATTTACCCACACCGGGATCTGATGAAAGGATCTTACCGAAAACGGAATATATCGGAGCGCTCCAGTATAACAGGCAGATGAAGAACAATCCCCATACGCAGGACCTGCGGGCGTCTTTTACGCTTGGTACTATGTAAAAGCGTTGAAGAACGTGAGGCAGACCGGCGGTACCAAGCATAAGGGAGAAACAAATAGCCATCCACTGGAAAAATGTAGTGTTTGTAGAAGGGTCCCACGGCATTGCAAACTCCGGACTTGGCAAAAGAGCAACATCATGCCCGTATGCATTAAGCAATGCAACTCCTTCAGAAAGATTTGGAGCAGGAATACCCTGTACTATATCTGTTACAATTGAACCATAACCAAACTGAGGCAGTACCCAGAAATAATCGAATTTAAATGTTAGAAGAAATGTTGGGATCAAAAAGGCAACGATGAGGATTATATATTGAACAACCATATTCTTTGTAGCGCCGATCATACCGGAAAGCATTGTGTACCCTAAAACAACCGAAGCGCCAATAATAACAGACCAGAAAAAATCTATACCAAGAATCCATTTGAACATCAGACCAACACCTCCGAACTGACCAACGGTGTAGGCAAAGGAAATCAGGAATGTAAATACAGCGCTTGTGGCTCTTAGTCCCTGCGAATAATAACGATCGCCTATAAAATCAGGAGCAGTGAATTTTCCGTATTTTCTTATTTGTCCTGCCATAAGTACCAGCAGCAGCACATAACCTCCGGTCCAGCCGACAACGTAGGCAAGACCATTATAGCCAAAGCCATACATCATCCCGGCCATTCCGAGAAACGAAGCGGCGCTCATCCAGTTTGAGCCGATAGCCATACCGGATTGTATTACAGAGATTTTTCTTCCAGCCGCATAATAATCGGTAGCATCTTTTGCCCGGAACAAGACCCCAACCAGAACAAAAGTAGCCAGAGTGGCAATTAGTATAATTGCAGGTCCAACCTTAAAACTCCCTTCAAGTTGTGTAAGGTTTGCTGCCTCCGAGACGGCAGGTATTGCGAGAAGTGATAATAAAAACAACTTTTTCATAATTTCAGTTTTTTTCGTTTACAAAAATTAAAACCATATTATTCTGTTATCGAGTATTTTTTGTTCAGCTTCTCGATCCTGATAGCATAAATCAGGCATAGTGCGACAAACAAGAACAATAATAACTCGGCAGTATAGAAATAATGGAAGGGAAACCCCAGAAAAATAGTATCGGTCAGTACCGACTGAAGGTGAGTCAGATAAAGTTTCATGACTGAAGGTAGTTTTTCTTTCAGGTAACTTGCATCACCGGGATTTTCAATAGGGTAAACGTGAAAAGACAGAACCCTGTTTTCGGTAGTTCCTAAATTAAAACCTGAATATTTTGAACATACTCCTGCAACGATTAGCTGCTTTTCCTGAAGAGTTTTCTGCAGATCAAGAAATTCCTGATCATTTGCTTTTGCCATCTTGGCCTGAGCTTCTTTCATACTGGCAATTTCTGAAAGAAAACCTGTCCGTTCGCTATCAGGGATCAGAGAAAGCAGAACAGAGCTCAAGGCTGTGTCAACAATGTTCCGGTCAGCATCTTTTACAGTAAGCTTGCCGGTTACATAAACCAGCGACTGAACAAATTCTATGTTCTGCTCCGTAGTTGCAGTTCCTGCTTTAACATTATCCCAAACGGCCTCGAAACGCGTAAGCGCTTTTTCGGGGGTGGGCTTTTCCATGATCTTAAGAAGGATCTGGAACCCAAATATTGCTACCGCCCAGATAATGACAAAGGTAATAATGATATTACGGTTCTTTTTGCCATATTCAGTTCCGGGCCTGAATATGCTGAAATGATACTCGTTATTTGTCGACACAAAGACCTCCTTTTTATTAAATGTTAATTGCCAAAAATATATAAATATATGCTGTTTGATTTTATATGATAGTTGAGTTGCAACATTGTTTTAAATCAACTTTTGTTTGTATATTTGGCGTTGTAAATTATTGTTATGAAATTCTCGAAAAAGAACTGCTGCAAGAACTGCACGCTTAAATGTGACCTGTACAAGGCTATGCTTAACGGGGGCTACGAGATCGGAGAAACTGATTTTCTTCATGTTTTTTCGAAACGGCATGAGATAATATGCAAGCAGGGCGCTCCGGTCACTCATGCCATTTATATGGTCAACGGCAGCGCTAAGCTTTATATCGAAGGACTTAATCACAGAAATGTGATCCTTTACTTAATGCGTCCGAGGAGTTATATCGGCCTTTTGTCGTTTTTCGAAACGCCGAAATATTCATACACGGTCGAATCACTTGAAGAGTCGCAGGTCTGTATGGTAGACCTTAACTTTGTAAAAAAATTATACATCGAAAACCACGAATTTCTGATCACCCTCAACAAGGCCTTTGGCAAGTCAGTTGCCTCGATAATGCAGAAAATAATTACGCTTAACCAAAAAAATATACGAGGGCGGGTGGCCGACAGTCTCCTTTATCTTTCCGATCTTCACGGAAGTCAGAAATTCAACATGCTGCTTACAAGAAAAGAGCTTGGAGAATTATCGGCAATTTCAGAAGAGAACACTGTAAGACTTCTTACAGAATTCAAAAATGAAGGAATAATAAGCGTAGCAAGCCGGAACATAGGCATTCTCGACAAACCATTGCTGAAAAGGATAAGCGAGTTCGGTTAAAAAAGAAAAATTGAAACTATAATAAAATTGTACTTGTTTTAATGAACAATGCCAAATGTTCAATTTTCAATGAGCAATAGTGATTCCGAACAGAAACTTGTACATTGTTAGTTGTTTGTTTGACATTGAACATTTTTTTACATTTACTCACAATTTATAAAAAACCATTTTCCACAGAACCATTTTCATCAAGATACTTCTGTTGCTCATATGTCAGTTCTACTTTCGCAACCGCTTAAGCTCTGATAGCAACCTTGCAGTCTTTTCACAAAAAGTTGAATACAATCATATATCAATTATAACTGTATTGTTTTACACAAAAAGCACTTTAATTAATACCAAAATACCAACAATGCCCAAAAAAATAAGTATTGCATACAAACAACCTTTTTTTGAGGAAGCACCGGAGCTTTCATTTTCAATTTTAGGGTCTTGAGTTTTATTTTCCATAATAAGTTTTTTTTGCAACACGATCATTGAGATAGCCGGATGCCGGTTCTCTCAATTCATGTTATGAATTAAAATCAGTACCTGCAATGAATGCAGATATGATTAAAAAATAAAGTTGGATTTGTTAAAAAACCTGAATGGACGGAGGGCCACGTTTTTCATTACATGAAAACAGGCGCTGGAAGCAAAATGTATGTGAAGAAAAAGATAACTTTTTGTCTGAAAAATAAACCGGTAAAGAATTACAAGTATTAATAATACAATATAAAGAAACTACGCCTCTGTGATGGTCTTGTTCAACATATCGTAATTTGTTTTGAAGAGGAATTTCCTTTTTCTTAAATATAGAAGTCGGAAGTTGTTCATTTGATTTTTTATCGAAGTTTTTGTAGTCAGAGAATTGTAGTGTAACAAAAGTATGCTCCGGCTTCGCATTAATAAGCGTACAACTGAAGCAGAATAATATAAGAAGTATATATGTGATTGTTTTCACAATGTAAAGGTAGTAAAAAATTATCAAATATGTAAAAAAGTTGTAACTATTCGCAGGGCAAACGCATCAAAATAATTATTTCGGCAATTTATTTGTAATGAACCCTCGTATGACGGGGGCGTTGGCATGATGGGGCGATTTGCGGGGGATTGCGGGAGGCTTCTTCTCCGTCATCTCGAACGATGCGGGATGAAAGAACTGAATTGGTAAAAAGTAAAATGCATCGGAGAGATCCTGATTTAAAAGGGTTGGCACGAAAGGGGCGCAAAAATCAAGATTTCTCAATTGCATTAAAGGCCTTTGTATACAATATGCATCGTCCGCAATTTTCGAAATGACGTGGGGGTAGGGTTTACGTGCGGCGGTGCCGACCCCACTTCTCCGTCATTGTCGAACGATGCGGGATGAAAGAACTGGATTGGTAAAAAGTAAAATCCATCGGAGAGATACTGATTTTATAGATCATTCACAGTATTATTCAGAAACGCCCATTCTTTATTGAAATCTGAGATCAATTTTTCCTTCTTCTCACGTCTGTACTTTTTAATTTGCTTCTCTCTTTCAATCGCGTGAATTATGCTATCGAAGTGTTCGTAATACACAAGGTTGTAACAATGATAACGTCCAGCAAAAGAAGAAGGGTTTCCCCTGTTCTCGAAGTGCTGATCCAATCTTTCAGCAAAATCAGAAGTAACTCCAACATATAGGCGGTTTTTCCCGGATTGGTAATTATATAAACAAATGCATTGTACTCTCTCATAATGCAAATGTAATAAAATCAAGATTTCTCCGATGCAAATAGTGTTACCATAATCAATATTGTTTCCCGGCATCGTTCGAAATGACGTGGGGGTGGGGTTTACGTGCGGCGGTGCAGACCTCACTTTTCCGTCATCTCGAACGATGCGGGATGAAAGAACTGGATTGGTAAAAAGTAAAATGCATCGGAGAGATCCTGATTTAAAAGGGTTGGCATGAAAGGGGCGCTCAAACAATTTATCTGCATCGGCCCTGAGTTTGTAAAAACTTTTCTAATTTTACATATCTATTTTAAGTATGTATAAGATCAAACTCTTTGCTGTTTTTTTGCTTCTTTATACAGGCATCCGTGCCCAGACCTTTTCCGGTACCGGCGGCCCCATTCCCGATGATGGCAATTTTGTCATTTTTCCGATAAACGTTACAGGGCTTACGCCTTCTGTGCTCGATAGCACTTTCGGACTGGAATCTGTCTGTATTGACGCGGTACATACCTGGCTCGATGATCTTACTATAACCCTTGTTACCCCAGGTGGAACAAAGATACTGCTTGCCGAACACAATGGCGGCGACAGCGATTACTACACGAACACCTGTTTTGATGATGTCTCGCCGGTCTCAATCAATTCCGGCTCTCCGCCCTTTACGGGAAATTACAGGCCGGAGGAAGATCTGGGCTACATAAACAACGGCCAGAACGGGAACGGCACATGGTATCTTTCTATTCTCGACACGTACCCTTTTGCCGACGCCGGAACTCTTAATAACTGGTCAATCACCTTCGGGAATGATCCTGCACTGCCAATGATCTTTTCTTCTTCGAACCTTCCGATAGTGGTTATCAACACAAACGGACAGATGATAGTTGACGACCCGAAGATACTTGTGGATTATGACCTTATAGATAATGGCCCCGGTGTAATTAACCACGTTTCAGACCCTCCTTATTATAATGGTAATGCGATGATAGAGATCCGCGGGTCGAGTTCACAGTCATTTCCGAAGAAAAGTTTCGGATTCGAATCAAGCGATGCTGCCGGAAATGAGATGAATGCCTTCTGGCTCGGCATGCCGCCCGAAAGCGACTGGATATTGAATGCAAATTATTGCGATAAGACTCTTATGCGCAATTCGCTTTCATATTACGTATGGGAAAACATGGGGCATTACGCAAGCCGCTGTGCATTCTGCGAAGTGGTGATCGACGGTAAATATCAGGGAGTGTATGTCTTCATGGAAAAAATAAAACGCGATAATTTCAGGGTGGATATTTCCAAACTCACAACACAGGATAATACCGGCGATGAACTTACAGGCGGATATATTTTTAAAATTGATAAGGCCACCGGAAGCGGCGGTGACGGATGGACAAGCAATTACCTGCCGCCAGTTCATGATAATGGCCAGACGATATTTTATCAGTACGAGTACCCCGACCAGGATTCCATAACCGTTCAGCAGAAAGCATATATTCAGGCTTATGTGGACAGTTTCGAAACGGCGCTTGCCGGGCCACAGTTTGCTGATACGGCATTGGGATTCAGAAAATATGCCAGCGACAATTCATTTATTGATTATTTTATTCTGAATGAACTTTCAAAAAATATCGACGGGTACAGGCTCAGTACTTTCCTTCATAAAAACAAAGAAAGCAACGGTGGAAAGTTAAAAATCGGGCCCGTTTGGGATTTCGACCTTGCATGGCGCAATGCCGATTATTATGGCGGAGATGATTTCGCGGGATGGGCTATACAGTCTATCGGTTCGGGCGATTACTGGCAGGTCCCTTTCTGGTGGTTACGATTTTTTCAGGACACTCTGTTTGCAAATGATACAAAATGCAGGTGGGAGGAACTAAGAACTGGTCTGCTGGCCGACACAACACTGTTTAATTACATCGACAGCATCGCGGCTTATATTGATGAGGCAAAGGACAGGAATTTTGAAACATGGGATATACTTGGAACTTATGTGTGGCCGAACCCGTCGCCTATTCCAACAACATACGAAGGCGAGATACTTAACCTGAAAACGTGGATAACAAACAGACTGGAATGGATGGACAACCATTTGCCGGGTATTTGCAACAACACATTTGTAAGCAGTAAAGCCCAGTCGTTCGGGGTGGTTGCGTATCCAAATCCCGCGACAGATATTCTGTTTGTCGAAATATTTGATTATTCCGGCAGCGAAGTATTAATATCTATTAAAGATATCTCAGGAAGGCCGGTAATGGAAATGAAAGGTAGTACAAACAGATTTGTAATTGATCTGAGCGGAACAAAACATGGTGTATATAGCCTGAATGTTACTTCGGGCGGAATGACCTACTCACAAAAACTTGTGTTTGCTGGGTTGGATTAAACATTTTAGCTTTAGCAGAGTCAAACTTCAGTAAAAAAATAACAATATGTCAGTTTTCAGTTTCGGTTATTACATCGAAGGCCGGTCCTTCAAAGTTCTTGACGAAAGGCGCATGAGAGCGAGTGCAGGAATAATGCTTCTTGCCGGTTCAATAGCAACTATCAATGGCTTTGTTCTTAGTAAGTATGAGGTGATACCTTATATTATGGGATGTTTTGTAATTAATTTCATGATTGGTCTTTTTATTAACCCGAAATTTTCACCTACCGTTTTGCTAGCATGGCTTTTTACTTTTAAGCAGTCGCCCCTGTCAATAGGAGCTGTGCAGAAAAAGTTTGCCTGGAGTCTTGGCTTAATGCTTTCTTCGGCAATTTTTATATTATCGCTATTCCTTCAGAAAGACGCAACATATTTCCATCCGGTTTGCATGTTGTGTATGATATGCATTCTTCTGCTGTATCTCGAAACAGCATTCGGCATTTGTATAGGTTGCAAACTGTACGATCTGTTTGTTGCAATAAGAATTCTTCCCAAACCGAAGGAAAAACCAAATTGCATGGGGAATAGCTGTGCTTCAGGGGGCAGTAATCAGTGATCGGTAATCAGTGGCTTTCCTGTATGGTCAGCGTATCCGATTATCGCAGGAAAATCGGGACAATCAGGAACGCTGCTTACATTACTGATCACTGATAACCGATCACTGATAACTGTTACTCAATTAAAACAAAAGCAGCCCAAAAGTACGGGTCATACTTCTTCCGCATCTCTTTCTGAGTTTCATTAAAAGCTTGGCGCACGTCCTTTTCTTTGAGAAGTTTTTTGTAAAACATTTCCATGAACTCAACCGTTTCCTTATCCGGCACCTGCCATAAACTCATGATGATATATTTAACCCCTGCCATTTTAAAGGCACGCTGAAGACCGTACACGCCTTCGCTTCCTTTAATGTCACCCAGCCCGGTTTCGCAGGCGGAGAGGACGACGAGGTTGCACTTGCGCATGTCCAGAACCGCTACTTCCTGAGCAGTAAGCATGCCATCTTCCCTATCGGTTATTACTTCTTCATTCCACACCTCGTTTGCGCCGGCAAAGACAAGACCCGAACGCATCAGGGGATTCTTGTTCCTTACAAACTGCCAAAGCCCATAACCGGCTCCTCCACGGAAGGTAACAGTGCCCGTTTCCGTTTTTTGCTTCTGATATGTAATTGGTGTTGATTCAGGATCGGGATAGAAGAACCCGTGGGTTGATACATGGAGCCAGTTGCTGTTTTGTGCAACTTCTTTAAAGCAGGACTCAGTGCCCAGACTGTCAGTGAACACTGATACCTTTTTCAGTTTTTTACTCAGCAATTTGCTGATTTCACAGGCTTCTTTTTTAGTGCCTTCCAGGTATTGCCAGGTTTCATCCTTAGAAAAATTAGTGTTATATCTGATACCTCCGAAAATGGTTGCAGATGTGTTATTGTCGAAAGAAAATGATTCCGGAATTGCAATTTTTGCCGTACTGGTCTGTTCTCTGATATCAAAAACATCGCAGAGAAAAGTGTTTTTGTCTTTGACGAGAGCCGGAAAACTTATTTTATGCAGCCACCCGGAAGGGGAGAGGTAAACTGTTTTTATGTCCTTCAATTCATTTTCCATGGGGTACCATATCAGTTTATACAGATCGCCGGCAATAGTACTGTTTTTGTCATAGAGAAGATTGACTTTTTTACCTGCTGAAGACAAGAGAGTAACCAATTCTTTTTCTTCGCATAGTTTAATCATTTCGGGATACTTGCTGTCGGGCTTAACAATAAGAGCGCAATACAGCACTGTATCCCGACTGCTGCTGCCACTGCTGCTGCCGCTATTACTGCCGCTGTTCTTGAAATGTATGAACTCAATAGCAGCTTCGCCGGGTTTAAGCCCCGTTTGTAAGTCTTTCCATGTGAGGTTCTGAAGTTTTTCGAAGTCACTGAATACCTGAGAACCCCTTACCAGTTCTTTTTCCAGATTATTGGCACGACCTTCCAGTTCTTTCGGGTCTTTTTTACGTTTGCCGACATCTGTCTGATTCAGTTTATCAATCTCTTTAAGTAGTCCAATCCATTGATTATACTTATCAATCAGAGCAGAATCATTACATCCCAGAATAAAAGTGCGCATTGATGTTGAGGATTTAAGAAGCAGACCCTTATTTCTTACTACGCTGTTAAATACCGTAACAGTGATTTCTGGATTATAGTTTTTTCGTCTGAGCGAAAAAGAATAAAAACCGGCAAATTTATCTGACTGTGTTTTGAAATACATTTCTTTTTCCTTTTCCGATAGAAATGCAAAGTTTTTAGAAATGGTGTTATTTATCAGATCAATACATTCTATATATAAAGGCTCAGCGTCTAATTTACCGGTAATACTGTACAATAAAGCAAGATCGTTTAATGATTGAATATAATCCGGGTGTTGTCTGCCAAGAACTTCAAGAAAAATATTTTTTGATTCAATCAATAATGGTTCTGCACTTGAATAATTATTCATTAAAAAATACATCTGTGCAATATCTAACAAGGTTTTTGCATATAACGGATGCTTTTCCCCAAGAACATCTCTTCGGATATTTCTTGCTTCCAGATATAACGGTTCGGCAGCACTATAATTACCGATAGATGTATACATGTTAGCAAGATTACATATAGCAGCGGCAAAGTCAACATGTTTATCGCCTAAAGCTACTTTCAGGATGTCCCTGGCTTCCAGATATAATGACTCTGCTAAGGAGTAATTGCAGGTTTCCTGATATAATGATGCCAGATTATTTAATGATTTGGCATACAAAGGGTGTTTTTCTCCATATATTTCTTTGCGGATGTTTTTTGTTTCCAGATACAGCGGTTCGGCAGCCTGATAATTACCCATGGTTTTATACAATATGGCAAGATTGTTCAGAGCAATCCCATAGTCCTTGTTGGTTATTCCTGAAAGTTCTTTAAAAATATTCATTGCCTCAAGAAATAACGGCTCGGCAGCAGGGTAATTGCCCATATCATTATATAAATAAGCAAGATTATTTAAAGCTGTTGCATACGAGATATTTTTTTCGCCCAATACTTCTTTTTTGATGTTTTTTGCCTCAATAAACAAAGGTTCAGCTGCATTGTAATTGCCTATAGTCCAATATAAATATGCAAGATTGTTTATAGTACTTGCATAAGAAGGATGCCTGATTCCCTGTACCGATTTTCTGATTTCCTTTTCTTTTTCACAGTACTCAATGGCTTTAGCATATTTGCCACTGTTGTAGTATACTTCCATTATTACTGTTAACGCGTTAGCAAAAAGGGTATCGTTTTCACCAAAACGTTCTTTTATTAGACTCATGGCTTTTTCTGCAAAAACCATTGCAGTGTCGTAGCTTCGCCTTTCCTTGTAAATGGTGCTAAGAGAGTCGTAATACTGCCAGGTCTGTGCGTTGCTGCAGAACGAAATTATTAAAAGGCTTATAAATAATATTTTTTTCATAAGTTATTCAATTAATACAAACGCCCCCCAGTAATACAGAGCGAGAAACAGAGCGAGAGCGAAGAAATAGTGATTTTTCCATACTTCCATAAGTATTATTCAATAAGTACAAATGCTGCCCAAAAGTAAGGATCATATTTCTTCCTCATTTCCTTCTGTGTCTCGTTAAAGGCTTGCCGAACGTCTTTTTCTTTCAGTAGTTTTTTATAAAACAACTCCATGAATTCTACCGTTTCTTTATCGGGGACCTGCCACAAACTCATAATGATGTATTTTACTCCTGCCATCTTAAAAGCGCGCTGGAGGCCGTACACACCTTCGCTTCCCTTTATATCGCCCAGGCCGGTTTCGCAAGCGGAGAGGACAACGAGGTTGGTGTTGCGCATATTCATATTAGAGACTTCGTATGCAGTAAGAACACCTTCATTATCTGTTCTTCCCCAGTCTTCACTCCATACACGATTGGCTCCTGCAAAGACAAGTCCCGAACGCATCATGGGGTTTTTATTGTTAAGGAACATCCAGTTGCCAAAACCATTTGAGCCACGGAAATCCAGTTCGCCATCCTTAACCTTGACCTCAACCTTGACCTCCTTTTTCATTTGTTCAGGATCAGGGTAAAAGAATCCATGTGTCGAAACATGCAGTATTGACGGTGTCTCCGTGCTGTCGAAAAGGGCTTTGAAATTTTCTTCTTTTGCCTCTTTTCCGGAATATGCTATGCATGCAACTTTGTTTTTTTTGAATTGTTTTTCAATACTCTCTTTTTCGTTCAATGTTCCGGGCAGATATTGCCAGTGTTCCTGTTTTACTGTGTCGGGATTGTAATCAATGCCTCCGAAAACAGCAGCGGTCATCTTTAATTCGTTATTATTGGATTTGCCAATAAGTTTTCCGGAGGAACTAACCTGCCGGAGATTATAAATATCGCAAAGCATTCGTCCCGGCTCTTTCGACAAGGCAGCAAAAGAGATCTTGTTCAATACACCCACAGGAGCAAAGTAGACAGTATTGATCCCCTTAAGAACCGGCTCTAATGGCTGCCATATAAGGCGGTAAAGGGCAGTGCTGTTTGTGCCGTATAAAGAGTTGACATATTTATAACCTGTACCGGATGCCTTTCCCATTGCGGATTGTATATCGTTTTCGGGGAACAGACCTATCGTTTTTGGATAGGGCATATCGGGTGTGATCACCAGTGCGGCGTATACAACAGTATCGTTTTTAATTCCCCGGGTAAAAACAACAAATTCTACGGCCGCCTCGCCCGGTTTAAGTGAGCTCCTGACATCTTCCCATTTATATTCGAACAGTTTCTGTATCCCGGCGAATTCGGAAGACAGTTTCACAAGTTTTTTTTCCTGGTCGTTTGCCTTATTCCCGAGTTCGGCTGCCATGGCCTTTTCTTCTTCACTTACCGCACCCAGAAGACCGGCAATGCTGTTCCTGAGTTGTTTCAGCGATAAATAGGTCTCTTTTAATTCAGGGTCAGAACTGCTATAAACTGCATTTAACATCGCCGATGTGCTTTTAAGCAAAAGCCCTTTAATTATCAACTCATTGTTATAACAGACACCGGGCAGACTATCATTGAGGTAACCAAAGTTGTTGTTGAAATAGTGAATGTCGGAAAAAACACCTTTTATTTTGTTCACATAATCTTCTTTCTCGGCCTCACTGAGGATAGAAAAATTGTCTTTAAGCATACTGAAAACAATATCCTGTGATTCATGATATAGCGGCATGGCTTTTTCCGGAGTATTATTGTTTATAAATAATTTTGCATTGACGATAAGGTTTTCGGACAGATCGGACATAAGACCCAGTTCCCTGTCGATCTGCAAAGCCCTTTCGATATAATCCAAAGCTTCGGGTAATTTTCCCCGCCCATAGGCCAGGTAGCTCATCCTTGACAGGCATAACGAAATATTCCTTTTATCGTTAAGTTCTTCCGCAATTCTCAGTGATATTCCGAAAGACTCGTCCGATCTTGTAAAATCTTCCATATCATAATAAATATTTCCAAGGTTCATATAGCAGTACGATAACAGGAATTTGTCGCCGATCTGTTCATTTATCTTTATGGATCGCTGGTAATAATCGATCGCTTTCATGGGATCGCCCCGGTTGAAATATGTGGCAGCCATGTACAGTAAACATTGGGATATCCCTTTTTTCTCCTCCAGTTCCTGTTTAAGGTCAAGCGCCCTCTGGTCGTATTCAATGGCCTTTGAGTAATTGCCCTGATACAGAGTCACACCGCCCAGGTTCATAAGGCAAAACGAGATCAGTCTTTTGTCGTTCAGTTCTTCTGCGATGGCAAGAGCTCTTTCGAAATAGTCTATGGATTTAGGGTAATCACCCTGGTACATTGATACAACGCCGAGGTTGACAAGACAACTTGATATGCCCGTCTTGTCGTTTAATTCTGTTCTTATTTTTAGCGATTGTTCGTAGTATTCAATTGCTTTAGGATAGTCGCCAAGATCTGATGATACCACACCAAGGTTCGAAAGGCAGTCGGAGACACCTTTTTTATTTCCCGCTTCTTCTGCCATTATCCTGGATTGTTCGAAATACTTTACCGCATTTTTGTAATCCCCCCTGTACGTCGAAGCGTTGCCAAGATTCATAAGGCATTTCGATTTCCCTGCTTTATCGCCGGTTTCATTTGATATCCTTAAAGCCTTCTCGCAGTATTCTATGGATTTGCCATAATCGCCCATATTATTAAAAACTGAACCGACAGACAACAACAAGCCGGCAACGATATTTGCCCTGCCCGGATACTTCCTTATCCGGTCGGAATTAAAAGCGGTATCGGCCGAAAGCAAATACCAGCCCATAGCCGAGTCGGGGATGGAATTTATAAACAGGTTCCCTATTTGCTGCTCTGTTTTTAGCCGCAGAGTGTCGCTGTCTGTCCCGTTAAGGGCGGGCATGGTCTGGAGAGATAGCTCTAAACTGTCGATCTTCTTATAATCCTGCCCGAATAAGGGAGAAAGACAAAAGATAAAAGTTATAAGACAAAAGATTTTTTTCATACAATTATTTTTATTCGATCAATACAAACGCTCCCCAATAATACGGATTATATTTTTTCCTCATCTCTTTTTGTGTTTCATTAAAGGCCATCCTTACGTCTTTCTCTTTCAGAAGTTTTTTGTAAAACATTTCCATAAACTCCACAGTTTCCTTATCCGGGACCTGCCACAGACTCATTATGATGTATTTCACTCCTGCCATCTTAAAGGCGCGTTGAAGACCATACACACCTTCGCTTCCCTTTATGTCTCCAAGTCCGGTCTCGCAGGCGGAGAGGACAACTAGTTCGGTGTTTTTCATATTTAAACGGGAGACTTCCAGCGCCGTTAAAATGCCTTCGTCATCAGTTCTGCCCCAGTCTTCGGACCAGACTCTGTTTGCTCCGGCAAAAACTAATCCCGAACGCATCATGGGATTTTTGTTGTTTACAAACATCCAGTTGCCAAAGCCAATTGAGCCGCGGAAATTCACGCTACCATTCTTGACCTCGACCTTGACCTTGTCCTCGACCTTGACCTCGACCTCTTTCCTCACAGTTTCAGGATCAGGATAAAAGAATCCATGTGTCGAAACATGCAGTATTGACGGTGCATCTGTAGAGTCGAAAAGAGCTTTGAAATTCTCCTCTTTTGCTTCTTTACCAGAGAATGAAGTGCAGGCTATCTTGTTTTTCTTAAACTGTTTTTCTATTCTTTCTTTTTCGTTCAATGTTCCGGGTAAGTACGGCCACAGTTCCTGTTTAACAGTATCGGGATTATAATTGATTCCCCCAAAAACAGCAGCGGTCATTTTCATTTCTTCTGCTTCATCCTTGTTTAGTAGTTTTCCCGTTGTACTCACTTGCTGCAGGTTGTAAATATCACAAAGCATTTTGCCGGTTTCTTTGGACAAAGCGGCGAACGAGATTTTATTCAACACGCCAACAGGAGCATAGTAAATAGTGTTTATTCCTGTAAGTGCTTGTTCAAGTGGTTTCCATATGAGATCATATAGTGTATTGCTGTTTGTTCCGTACAGTGAATTGACATAGTTGTATCCCGTGCCCGTTGTTTTTCCCAGAATTTCCTGCAGTTCGCTTTCCTCAAACAATCGTATGGTCTGGGGTTGTTTGCTATCGGGAGTTATCAGTAACGCTGCATAAACGGTTGTGTCATTTTTATTCCCCTGTGTAAAACTTACAAATTCAATAGCGGCTTCACCTAGGTTCAGATTTTTTTGTACATCTTCCCATTTGTAATTGAATATGTTTTCGATATTTGCAAACTCAGAAGACATTTTCACCAGTTTACGTTCCTGCTCGTTGGCTTTTTTCTCCAAATCAGCTATCAGGGAATCGCGGTTTATTTCTTCTGTGCCTTGCAGGGAAGAAATTTTATCCCGGTATTGTTTTAACAGAAAATATTTGTTTTTTACTTCCGGGTCGGAGCTGTTATACACAACATCTAACATGGCAGCCGTACTTTTAAGCAGCAGCCCTTTTAAAACAAGCTCATTATTGTAGCATATACCGGAAAGACTGTTGTTCGTTGTATGTTGTTCGTTGTCCGTTGTTTGTTGATTTGCAAAATTTATATTTAAAGAATGGATATCATTAAAAACAGATTTTGTTTTATCAAGATAGATCTCTTTTTCACTTTCGCTGAGTATGGTAAAATTGTCTTTAAGCAACCATAGTGTGATGTCCCCTGAGAGTAAAAACAAAGGCATTGCTTTTTCTATCATGTTTTGTTTTATATAAACTTTGGCTAAAGTGGGATAATTCCTTGCAAGCCCGGCTTTATCGCCGAGCTCTTCTTTGATTTTCAACGAACGCTCATAATAATTCATGGCTTTGGAATAATCGCTCTGATTCCATGCAACATTGCCAAGATTATTTAAACAGTTTGAAATCCCGGCTTTATCGCCTAAATCTTCATGGATTTTCAACGAACGCTCAAAATAATCCATGGCTTTCGAATAATCGCCCTGATCATCTGCAACAACCCCAAGATTACCTAAACATTTTGAAATCCCGGATTTATCGCCGAATTCTTCACGGATTTTCAACGAACGCTCACAATAATCTATGGCTTTGGAATAATCGCACTGATCCCTTGCAACAACCCCAAGACTCATTAAACACATTGAAATCCCAGCTTTAGCGCCTAATTCTTCGCTGATTTTCAACGAACGCTCATAATAATCCATGGCTTTGGAATAATCGCCCTGATCATCTGCAACAACCCCAAGATTACCTAAACACCTTGAAATCCCTGATTTATCGCCAAGTTCTTCAACAATTTTCAGCGAACGCTCATAATAATCCACGGCTTTCGAATAATCGCCCTGATCATATGCAACAACCCCAAGATTACCTAAACACCTTGAAATCCCTGATTTATCGCCGAATTCTTCGCTGATTTTCAACGAACGCTCATGATAATCCATGGCTTTGGAATAATCGCCCTGATCCCGTGCAACAAGCCCAAGGTTATTTAAACACTTTGAAATCCCGGCTTTATCGCCTAATTCTTCAAAGATTTTCAGCGAACGCCTATAATAATCCATGGCTTTGGAATAATCGCCCTGATTCCATGCAACAATCCCAAGATTATTTAAACATTTTGAAATCCCTGATTTATCGCCAAGTTCTTCAACAATTTTCAGCGAACGCTCATA